>JADFSR010000007.1 GCA_022560615.1 Gemmatimonadota bacterium | reverse complement strand
CAGCGACCAAAAAAATCCTGATTGATGAAAATATGGGATACCGCAATATGCTCGCTCATTTCCGGCGGAGTCTCGTCCTGCTGGACCAGAACAATCTGGTCAAATCGCCGGAAATGATTGATGACACTTTTGTTCTCCTGCAGGAGGTCGTGCTGGTGGACAATCTGGCCGTCCAGGACAATGTCAAAGAGTTTTTCCGCCTGTATAATTCCAGGCTCGTGCGTATGGCGAAGGCCGTTAACAACCAGGCCTATATTGATCTCCTGGTTCAATGGGACCCGGAACGCACCGACTATTACGAGTCGAATCGATATTAAACCTGCCCGCTTCCACTGTGTCCGTTGAACCTGCCATATCTCCGATCTCCCGCACAACATCTGGGTGACACTCGCCCGATAAACTCCAATCGGGCCCGAGGTCTGTCACAGGCCGTGCCGCATCGCATCAGAAATCCCCCCCCCATTCGTTGTTTTTCCACCGGATATCCCGTATTTTGTTTTTGCAAATGCGTGGACATCAGCGTGCGCGCTCCGTCCATCTATCTCTAACATTGAAGGGACTTGGTATTCTATGCCGGAACCGGCGCATACGAATGGGATGGCTTTCGTAGTGACCTCCCGGAGGAGTTTAATCCTGAGCGTGGCTGGATCGGCACCGCGAACCACAACATCCACCCTCCTGGCTACGACCCACCGCTCTTTTTTAAGAGCGCCACGACATTCCCCAGATTTGAGCGCCTGCGGGAGGTGCTCTCGGGCCGAACCGGCTTCACCCTTCAAGATCATATAGACCTCCAGCAAGACGCGTACTCCGCAGCGGCCAACGCGGACCTGCCGTTTTTCCGTGGATGGACCTCAGAGGATCCAGCGATCGAGCGTGCCAGAGCCGACCTCGCCGCCTGGGACGCGGTGTACCAACGTGACAGTCGGGCCGCGGCGATCTACAGCGCGGTGCGGCGTGAGATTCCCGATGACGTTCGGGCAAATGAAGGATCCGAAGAGGCCCGCCATTCGTTGCTGGAGGGAGCCATTCAGCAGGGGCTCGACAATCTTCGAGCAGAGCTGGGGGAGGATTTCGAGGAGTGGCGTTGGGGCATGATTCAGCGGTCCGAATTCCCCCACAGGTTCGTGTCGGCATATGACCTTCCCTCGGTAGAGCGATCCGGAGGGGCTGGGACCATGGCGGCTACCGGAGCGACATACCGCCACATCGTCGATTTCTCCGACTTCGATAACTCCGTCTTTACCAACGCTCCGGGGCAGTCCGGCCGACCTGGGAGTCCGTTTTACGGGAATCTCAGCGAACCGTGGGGGGCCGGGGAATACTTTCCCATGCTCTTTACCAAAGAGGCGGTTGAGGCTCGGGCTGAATATAGGCTTCTGCTGGTACCGGCTCGGTGAAATGAGCTCTGGTATCATGCGGATCTCCTGGAGGTTGGGGATCAGGCTTCAGCCCGCAGGCTGACGAGTAGCCCTTTCACCTCGAGGAGTCGAATCAAGCGAGCCGTACAACCGGGCTTTCCCACTGGACGCATCGGTGGCAGAGAGAGTGGGAGTATGGGCCTCCCCGGCCTTATCGGAAGTCTTGCACTCCGACCAGCTCCGCGCCCCAGGGGCAGAACCGCCCGACCGTCAGATAGTCCTGAAGCAGCGAGTCTACGAGGGACGGCCGACCATCGCATACTTCGATGGTGAAGTCCGCCATCTCGATATCGATCGGGTCCAGGTGCCAGGTCCAGGGAGCGTTATGGTCAGCCCGCCCCTGCCCCTCGCGGAGCGCTCCGTTGGGGATGCTGGCCGAGCTCTTCGCATCCCGAAGGTCGAAGATCTGCCGGATCGTCGCCTCGTTGGTGACCCATACCCGGAACTCCTCCTGGCTCACGCGAAATGTCGCCAGGACTCCTCCTTCCAGTGGCTCCTCAGGAGCTGTGGAGCTCGCTCCGCACGCTGGGAGGGCCGCTATCGCCACGGCCAGCACCAATACTCTCGCGTTCTTCATCGTTTCGACAAGGTGAGTAAAGCCGGCCACGCAACGTCGCCCTGGTGCTCTGGTACGCCCGCTGGGACTGGACCCGGCCGCGGGCTGCTCGGCTCGGCGACCGGATCCTCTCAGCAGCGCTTCGTCTGCTGGATGTAGTCGGCGGGAAGGCAGGACGCGTGATCTACCACCTGCTCTTCGACCAGCTCCGTCGTAGCGCCCGCTTCCGGCGCATCGACCGGCGTCTCCTGTTTCGGAGCGGTTAGCGCCAGGAGCGCGACCATGAGCGGGACACCGATGAGAGGTGCGCCGAGTGCGGCCCACAATGGGACCTCCCGTCTTTCGCTTATATGTGTGTTGAGCATCTTCCCTCCCACTTCACAACCCGGGACGCGGCCCTGCCGCGCTCCCTCACGTTTCACTTCGTTCACGAAGGCTCGGAAGTTTCATCCGGGTGCCTAACACCGCCTGGCACGTCTCGGTTCCCAAGCCCTCTCTTCAACAGCCTGGACGAATATTGGAACAGGACGCGATAGCTACTCCGAGCAAGTAGCTCGACACGTTGCGGGCCGGAAAGATGTGCGCCACCCCGGCAAGAATCTCCGCGCGGCACGTTCAAGTGGGGTGACCGGTATTCGGTGCATGGCTCCCGATTTCAGTGAATAATCTCAGCATTTTGCCGAGATTCGGGGTCGCCACCGATACCTATGCGATGTCTGTGACACCCTGGTACGGCTCCTGCTGCAACAAACCTTTGGGCGCTCCGTGAACTAACCCGAAAGGAAGACGATGAATCCAGCGTTGACCGCTGCGGAGTGGCGGGCGCAGCTCGGAGACCCCGAGGTGGACCCGCACTCGCCGTCCTTGGGAAAAAGGTTGGCGTGGGCCACCCATCACGTCGATCGCTCGCACAAGCTGACCTTGACCCCGTACGGGCTCGCCGCCCTCTGTCTCCACGGCCAGCCGAACGGCTTCACGAGGGAGGATGCGGACAACCACCGGACCTGCGCAGGCTTTCTCTCCAAAGCCGCAGCATACCGTGGCCTAGCTGACTGGCACTACTCAATGGCAGACCGCATCGAGGCCCTACTGCCACCGGAGAACACCAATGCCTCATTAGTTCGAGCGCGTGCGTCACTCGGCGCCGTGCCGGATCCGGCTGATGGGAGACGTCTCTAGAGGGCAATAGCACAGGATCTGCCTTGGCGGTCGCGGAAAAGCACCGCATCTTGATCGGCCTCACACCACACCTATCCGAGTTGATCCATGAAGACAGGCTTCTTCCAGAGGACCTCTCGCGTCGAACAGGTGGCGCTGGCCGGCGGCCTGGCTACGCTGCTGGCGATTCCAGGCCCGGCCACGGGTGCCCAAGCCGAGACCATGCGCCAGTACCAGTTCGGCGTGGTCGACGACGAGGTCACCCTCGTGATGAAGGAAGTGGACCGGCCCGTTCCGGGCGCAAACGAAGTCCTGGTCCGTGTGCGAGCCACTTCCCTGAATCGGCGAGACCTTTCGATCCTCGAATCGCAGTATGGCGGCGGAAGTCCGCGAACCGGCCTCGTGCCCCTCTCGGACGGGGCGGGGGAGGTGATCAGCGTAGGACCCAGCGTCAGTCGCTTTGAGGTCGGAGATCGCGTGGCCGGGACGAACGCATCGGCCAGAGGTGGCGCAATCGACGGCATGCTCTCGGAGATGATCGTCAGTCATGAAGACGGGCTCGTCGAGATTCCGGAGCATCTCACGTTCGAGGAGGCCGCCACTCTCCCCTGTGCGGGGGTGACCGCGTGGAACGCCCTCTTCAAACATGGAGGCCTGACCGAAGACGACTTCGTCCTGCTGGAAGGCACGGGCGGCGTCTCCATCTTCGGACTGCAGTTCTCTGTAGCCGCGGGGGCGAGGCCGATCATTACGAGCTCGAGCGACGCAAAGCTAGTGCGTGCTCGCGAGCTGGGGGCGTACGGCACCGTCAACTACCGGACCAACCCCGAGTGGCAGGACGCGGTGCGGGACATCACCGGCAACGCGGGCGTCACCCAGGTCCTCGAAGTGGGTGGCCGGGACACACTGCCGAGGGCGATGCGGGCACTCGGATACGGCGCCCATATCGCGATAATCGGAGGCCTGTCGGGCTTCGCCAACACCATGCCCATCGGTTCGTTCATCGGCCGTGGAACTTCGGTGACGGGAATCTATGTTGGATCCAGGGAGGACTTCGAAGCGATGAACGCCTTCATCACCCGACATCGGCTGCGCCCAATCATCGACAGGGTATTCACCCTCGAGGACGCGCCCGCGGCATACGAGTACATGGCCAGCGAGAGCCACCTCGGGAAGATCGTGATCACGCTGTAGGACGCCTGAGTTTCTACAAGACGGCGGCTATCCTTCCCGCAGTGCCTCCGACGGCTGAATCCGGAGTCCCCGGCGCACGGGTCCAGCAGCCGCGAGCAGCCCCACGGTGACCATGAGGACCGCCACCCCGATGATGAGGCGCATGTCCCGTTCCACCCCAACCCCAAAATCGAGCTCCATCGGTGGCACGGCGGCCAGCACACTGAGGCCGACCATCACCCCGATCCCGAGTTGTTTCACCGATCGCGCCATCACTCCGGCTAGGACGCGGCGTTGGTTCGCTCCGAGGGCTGAGCGGATTCCGATCTCCCGGCGGCGCTGCGTAACGTCGAAGGACATGAGCGAGAAGATGCCGGCGGTCGAGAGGAGGAGGACACTGAGAATGACGAGGTCGAAGCCACCCGCGGCCACTCGCGTGATCGTCCGCAGTGGGTCGTCCAGGTCACCGAGCAGCGGAGAAGTTCTTCACGAATCGCGGCGCCGTATGCGTCGCCATCGAGCCGCGTTACGGCGAGCATCGTCAGTTGCTGAAGATCTCCTAGGCTCAGCGCAAGGCATGCTCGGAGGCTGTGGCGATCACAGGCCGACGACTCCGCTGGCGCACCGAGATCACACGCTTTAGCCTGTCGCAGCACCCTACCCCGACGCTCGGATCTCAACTACTCGAAGGTAGAAACTGGAGAGGGCAATGAACCGCATCGCCAAACTGGCGAGTATCACCCTAGCTGTCGTCCTGGTAGGCGCCGCAATCACGTACGTCTACATAACGCCCTACGACCGCATTGCTGGCGTCAGGATCGGTGGCGCCGAGACTCCCCCCCCGAGTGATTGGCGCACCGTGAACAACCTGGGCGTGATCCAGCTCAAGACAGGCGGATTCCCTCCGTTCGTGGTGAATGTCGTGTATGTCGGCACGGAGGACGGCGTCATCACCGCGACGAGACCGGACGGTGGCTACTGGGCGAAGCGAGCGCGGGCCAGTCCCGATGGATGGCTCCGCATCGGTGATGCCACCTACGCCATGACGGCCACCGAAATCCTCGCCGACGAGGAGCGGATTCCCAACATCTCGAGCTTCCATCATGATCTTTGAGCCCGGCAGTACTCGAATCGGCTGGATCGGCCTAGGCGTCATGGGGCGCAGCATGTGCGCGCACCTGATCGACCGAGGCTTCTCGGCGACCGTCTACACGCGCACCCAGGAGACGGCCGACGCGGTCCTCGCGAAAGGCGCGACCTGGGCGGACACACCGAAGGCTGTGGCCGAGCAGAGCGACGTGGTGTTCAGCATCGTCGGGTTCCCGAGCGATGTGCGCGAGGTCGTGCTCGGGCCTGATGGTGCCCTCGCCGGCTGCGAGGCTGGAGATGTGCTCGTGGACATGACCACCAGCGAGCCGTCGCTGGCGGTGGAGATCTACGAGGCGGCGAAGGCCAAGGGCGTGGCGAGCGTGGACGCTCCCGTCTCGGGCGGGGACGTCGGCGCGCAGGAAGCGCGCCTGTCGATCATGATCGGCGGGGACGCGGAGGTGGTGGAAGCACTGGGCCCGTGTTGGGAGGCGATGGGCAAGGCGATCGTCCGACAGGGCGGTCCGGGCGCAGGGCAGCATACCAAGATGGTGAACCAGACGCTGATCGCTTCCGGCATGATCGGCGTGTGCGAGGGCCTGCTCTACGCCCACAAGGCGGGGCTCGATCTGGACACCGTCATGGAGTCCGTCGCGTCGGGCGCGGCCGGCAGTTGGTCCCTGTCGAACTATGGTCCGCGGATGATCGCCAACAACTTCGATCCCGGGTTCTTCGTGGAGCACTTCATCAAGGACATGGGGATCGCGCTCGCCGAGGCGAACCGCATGAACCTGGCGCTGCCCGGCCTGGCGTTGGCGCACCAGCTCTACACGGCGCTTCGGGCGCAGGGTGGAGGGAGGAAGGGCACGCACGCGCTCCAGCTCGCGATGGCGAGCCTGTCGGCCCTCGACTGGGAGGGGCGCTGATGAGAGATCACATGAGCCCATTCGTACGGTTTTTTCTCCCGTGGGTCTGCGCGTTCGCTCTACTGCTCCCTGCTGCCGAGCAGAGTCGCGCGCAGGCTTCCGGAGACCATCAATACACCAGCACGGACATCGAGGTGGGCTCTCGCGTCTATACGTCCGAGTGCGCGCTGTGCCACGGAGCGAACGGGGACGAAGTAGATGGCGTGAATCTCCGGCTAGGTCAATTCCGCCGTTCGGTGTCGGACGCCGACCTTCGCGAGGTCATCACGACGGGCCTCTCCAACGCCCGCATGCCCGCCTTCGACCTGCGCTCGGACGAGCTCGACGGGATCGTCGCGTACATCCGCGCCGGCTTCGATCCGAGCGGGGTCGCGGTCAAGGTCGGCGACGTGGCTCGCGGCCAGGATCTCTTCGAGGGTGAGGGTGATTGTTCGTCATGTCATCGAGTGAACGGCCGGGGCCCACGCGCCGCGCCCGACCTCAGCGACATCGGCGCCGTTCGCACGGCCGCCGCGCTTCAGCGAGCGTTGCTCGACCCGATTTCCGCCTTGCTGCCCATCAATCGACCGGTGCGGGCTGTGACTCACGACGGCGAGACCATCCTCGGGCGACGGCTGAACGAGGACACCTACACCGTGCAGTTGATGGACTCGGCGGGACGCCTACGCTCGCTCGTGAAAGCCGAGCTGGCCGAATACGAGGTAAGTGAGACGCCCACCATGGAGCCCACGACGCTCTCCAGCGACCAGGTCGCTGACCTCCTCGGATACCTTCTCTCGCTCAGGGGCATGCAATGAAAACGGTCCGGCGCACCCTTGTGTCACTGTTCGTCCTCGGAGGGCTGCTCGCTTCCGATCAGCTCCACGCCCAGGTGTCGTATGATCGCATCTTGCGCGCCGACGAAGAGCCCGAGAACTGGCTCACGTACAACGGCAACTACTCCAGTCAGCGCCACAGCGGCCTCGATCAGATCACACGGGACAACGTCGACGATCTCGAGCTGAAGTGGATGCTCCAGGATCAAACGTTCGGGGCTTGGCAGTCAAACCCGATCGTGGTCGACGGGATCATGTATGTCACCCAGCGACCCAACGACGTCATGGCCGTGGACGCCGTCACCGGTCGGGTGTTCTGGCTGTACCGGCACACGCCGTCCGAGGACGCGTCGGTTTGCTGTGGCGCGAACAACCGCGGTGTGGCCGTGCTCGACGACAAGGTCTTCATGGGCACCCTCGACGCGCGGCTGATCGCGATCGATGCGATCAACGGCAAGCCGCTCTGGAACATCGAGGTCGCCGACGTGAACCTCGCGTACTCGATCACGATGGCGCCCCTGGTCGTTAAGGACAAAGTCATCGTCGGCGTCGGCGGCGGTGAGTTCGGGATTCGTGGATTCATCGCGGCCTACGACGCCGAAACGGGGGAAGAAGCTTGGCGCTTTCATACGATCCCCGGACCCGGCGAGCCCGGGCATGACACTTGGGAGGGCGACGACTGGGAGCACGGCGGCGCCCCCGTGTGGATCACGGGCTCCTACGACCCCGCGCTCAATCTGACGTACTGGGGCGTGGGGAATCCCGGTCCCGACTGGAACGCCGACCAGCGCCCGGGCGACAATCTCTACTCGGACGCGGTTGTCGCTCTCGACGCCGACACCGGCGAGCTCTCGTGGCACTTCCAGTTCACGCCGAACGACGGCTACGACTACGACTCGGTTCAGGTGCCCGTGCTCGTCGATATGGACTGGAATGGCGTACCGTCGAAGCTCATGCTGTGGGCGAACCGGAACGGCTACTTCTATGTGCTCGACCGCGCTACGGGAGAGTTCCTCCTGGGCGAGCCGTTCGTGAAGGTCAACTGGTCGAGTGGCCTGGACGAGAACGGAAGGCCGATCCCGACGCCACAGCCGGCGGGCGCCCCAACATGGCCGGGTAATCAGGGCGGCACGAACTGGTATCCACCCTCCTACAGTCCGAGCACGGGCCTCTTCTATTTCGCGGCCTGGGAAGACTACGCGACGATTTACGAGCCGGAGCACTCCGACTACCGGCCCGGTCGGCTGTTCCTAGGCGGCGGCTTCAGTGTGCTGGCACCGGTGCCGGGCGCTCCCACCATCGGGATCGGTCGCACCACCCCGATCAACAACTGGACGGACGCAGTCGGGCACGGCGCGGTGATCGCCATGGACCCCCGCGTGGGGGGAGCGGCGTGGAAGTTCCGACAGTTCGACGTCAGCGACAGCGGCATGCTGACCACGGCATCGGACTTGCTGTTCACCGGTGGCCGCGAGGGCCACTTCCACGCGCTCGACGCGTGGACCGGAGAGTTGCTGTGGAAAGCGAGCCTCGGCGGACAAATCGTGATGGCGCCGATCACGTTCATGGTGGACGGGACGCAGTACGTGTCGGTGATCTCTGGTCACACGTTGGTGACCTTCGCGCTGCGCGACTAACGGTCGCGATGGCGCCCCCGACGATCTAGTGTCCCGTTCCAGAAGTTCGCCGGCATTCGGGCACCGATGTATCCACCCTGCTGGGACGGGACACTAGACATGACCATTGCCGTCACTGGCGCCAACAGCAGTGTCGGTCAAAACCTGTTGGCGCATGTCGCCCAGAACGGCAACGTCGACGTCATTGCCGGAGTGCGATCAGAACGGGCCGCTGCCTCCCTTCCAGCTTCGGCTCATATCACACCCTGCATCATCTCTTATGAGGACGTTGTCGAGCTGGCCGAGACCATCGAAGGTGCGTCGTGCGTCGTGCACCTTGCGGGCATTCTGATCGAGAGCAAGACGTCCAACTATACGAGCGCGAACGTCTCCACGACCGCTGCCGTCGTGGAAGCTGCCCGAGCAGCGGGCGCAGGGCATATCGTCTTGATCAGTGCACTCGGCGCCAGCTCGAGTTCGGCCAACGCCTACCTGAGGTCCAAAGGGGACGCCGAGCGGGCGGTCGCGGAGTCAGGGATTCCCTCGACCATCATCCGCACCCCGATTCTGCTCGGACCGGGCACGGCGGGCGCCGACGCGCTCGTGCGAACAGCAATGCGCGGGACAGCCGCGCTCTTGGGAGGCGGCGGTTATTCCCTGCGCCCTTTGGATCTCGATGACTTGAGTCGCGCGATACTACGGATCTGCGACACTCCACCCGAAGGCGTCTCCACGCATGAGCTGGTCGGCCCGGAGTCCATATCTTATCGGCACCTGGTTGAGCGAGTCGCCGATCTCATGGGCGCGGAGTTGTCGCTGCGAACGACCCCCGTTTGGCTCGCCAAGTTGGGTGCGGCCTTCACCAGCCGCATGAGAGGAGGAGGCATCTCGCCGACCGTCATCGACGTCATCACGACGAGCGATGAAGTGCACAACAATGCGGATGATGACATAGGCGTCAGCCTCACGCCGTTATCAGAGACACTGGAAAAGATCCTATCTGAGGTGAAGCAAGAGACATGACAGAGGCAGGACCCGACGACATCACCGCGCCTCGCAAACCAAGTGCATTGCAGCGCCTTCTGTTCCTAGGCCTCACCGCGCTCTGTTTTGCCTACCTCTACTACCGCTTGAACGGCGCCGCCATACGTGAGGGTCTCTCCCTCCTCGACTACATGTCTCAAGTGTTCGCCAACGTTGCCTGGATGCCTTGGCTGTTGTTGATGGTGGCGTACTCGTTCCTGTATTTCTTCATCGACACCCTGGTTGTGACGCGCGCGCTCGGCTGGTTCATCAAAGAGATTCCCTACAGAGACATACTCCCCATCCGGGCCAGCGCCTACATCATCTCGCTCTTCAATGAGCAGATCGGCAAGGGCGCCATGGCCTACTACCTGAATAGGCGCGATCAGGTACCCGGCTGGGAAGTCGGCTCGGTCATGTTGTTCGTCATGTTTTGCGAGATTTTCTACTTGCTGATCTGGGCCACGATCGGGTTCTTCGTCAGTCGTGACTCACTCCCGGAAGTATTCGGTCTCATTCCCCTCATTGCCTTGGGAGCGGCAGTAGCTCTCGCACTATGGATGCTCTACTTCCAGGGCAAGATCCTACCAGGCAGCCAACTACGGGAGAAGCGATTTCTTCACGCCTTCAAGTTGGCCAAGCCATGGCACTATGGAGCCTTCTTCCTGTTGCGCTCCCCCGCCATAATCGCCGCCGTCTTCGTCTATGCGATCGCGCTGACCCTGTTCGGCGTTGATGTCTCCGTTACCTCTTTGCTCGGGTACCTGCCGGTGATCTTCTTCGCGGCCGCGGTACCCACGCCAATGCGCGCTGCGGCGATCACTTCCTGGGTCATTCTGTTTCCCGAAAACGAGGGACAGATGGCCGCCTTCGGATTCGTCCAGCACAACTTCTTCATTCTGTTCAACGCAGGGATCGGACTTCTTTTCTGGCGACGCGCTCAGCGCGACATGTTTGGTCAGGGTGGCTAACCTACTCACCGGCCTTCGATTGATATTGGCGGTGCCGGCCGCACTAGCCTTTGCGCAATCGGAGTTGATGTCGCCACTCTTGCTGCTCGCCATAGTGGTCATTGCGATCGCGACCGACTTCCTGGACGGTGTGCTAGCGCGCGAGACGGACACCGTGTCGCCTCGCGGCCGACTGTTCGATCACGCGACCGACTTCTTTTTCGTCACGTCCGGACTTGCCGGGGCTGCCTTCGCCGGTCAGGTATCGGCTGCACTTCCCTTACTCGTAGTGGTGGCCTTCTCACAGTACGTGCTCGATTCCCATTTTCTACATCGCGAAAAGCAACTGCGCATGAGCTCTCTCGGGCGTTGGAACGGCATCTTCTATTTCGTGCCCTTGGTTCTTATCGCAGTGTCACGCCTCAACGTCGTGGCCGGCGTTACCGAAGTGCTTTCCACGCTAATTATGTCGTTGACCTATCTTCTCATCCTTTCGACGGTAGCTTCGATCATTGATCGGGCCATTGCGCCACGGCGACTCGCTGCGCCATGATCTGATCTCTGACTTGATTCGAACCGCTACACTAGGACGCGCGATATGTCACGGCAGAACGAAGAAATCGATCGCATGCTCGAGAAAGAGCTGCGAGCCAATCCGGAAGCTGCGACCGCTGACCTCCAGGAGAAGGCGGCAAAGATCAAGAAGGGTGTCGCGGAGATGAACCTCCGTTCCTTCCATGGGACTCACGTGGGAGCCGTGAAGAGAAGGATCTCCGGCAAGAAGGGTGGCCGGAAGAAGGGCGCTCGGAAGAAGTCGGTGCCCCGGGGCCGACCAAGGGCTCAGGCGACCGCTGACCTGAGGGCTAGGATCAACTCCCTGATCGAGCGGGAAATCCAAGGAGCCCACAAGTCCTTCAACACGGCTCTCGAGGAGGCTCTGCGGAGAGCCAGAAAGTTCGACAAAATCGAGGACTTCGAGAGGATTCATGAGGTTCTCGTGAAGGCGAGGAGGATGTTCTAGAAAGTGTGGAGTAGAGCCGTGTTGCCTCGCAGCGTGCGCTCGGGTAGCATGGCTGTTGCGTCACCGCCGCGGTGGCGAACGCGCGAGGGGAGGGGAATGTGAGATCGCTTGTGTTTGCCGTCGTGAGCGTGCTGGCAGTGGGGCTCGTGGTCTCTGGCCTCGAGTCCGCGCAGCAGGACCTTACCCACGTTACGCCGCCGCCCCCTGCCGCCTCGGTCAGGCTCGCGGAACCGCAGGCCCAAGAGACCTCCGAAGCGACTTACCCCCAGGTGCACGCGCAGGAGGTGCACGCGCAGGAAGCCATCGCTCCCCCGCTGCCCGACACCCGACGCTTCCGCAGCCGCCGCTGGAGCCGGAGTCGCAACCGCTATCCGGGACCGATCCCGACCCCCGCCGATTGGGAGCCGCCCGAGGGACCGGTGCGCATCGCGCTGCAAGCGGGCCATTGGAGAGCGGACGAGGCGCCTCGCGAGCTTTCCGGCCTGCGGGACAACGGGACGGCCTGGCGAGGCACCGCGGAGTGGGAGACCAATCTGGCGATCGCGCGGAGCGCGGGCGCCATGCTCGAGCAGATGGGCTACGAGGTGGACATCCTCCCGGCCGTCGTTCCACCGAACTACCGGGCCCACCTCTTCATCGCCATACACGCTGACGGGAGTAACGACTCCAGCGCGTCCGGATACCGCGTGGCCGCGCCGCGGCGGGACGCGACCGGGCGTGCGTCTCGATTCGTGAGGCTGCTGGAACGGAGCTACGGAGAGGCCACGAAGCTGAGAAGGCTCCCGACCGTCACCCGACGCATGCAGAACTACTACGCGTTCAACTTCCGCCGGTACGAGCACGCGCTCCACCCGATGACGATCGGCGCCATCATCGAGACGGGGTTTCTGACGAGTTCCAGGGATCGCCGGGTGATCCTGAGCGACCCGGAGCGGGCAGCGCGCGGTATCGTCGAGGCGGTCGTGGCATTCCCGGAAACCCCACCACCGACGCGCCCACCTTCTGCTGTCGGCAGCCAACGGCAATGACCGCCGCCCGCTGACTCGGCGGCAACCGCAGGACTCGAAACGACGGAGGCGACGATGCGAGGCGATACGACGCGCGGGGTGAGGCTGACCACGGTGCTCTTGCTGGCGGCGGCGTGCACCGCCCCGACGGAGACGCCCGGTCAGACCTCCCAGAGCTTCGTCCAGGTACCGCAGGGCTTCGAGGTGTCGATCTTCGCAGAAGGGCTGCCGGGCGTGCGCATGCTCGAGCTGGGTCCCGATGACCGACTGTATGCGGTGCGCTCCTCGGCCGGAGAGGTCGTACGCTTCGACTTGAACGCGGATGGAACCGCGAACGGCGCCCCGACGACCGTCGTGTCGGGACTACGTCAGCCGTACGGACTCGCATTCCGCGCTGGGGATCTCTACATCGGAGAGACCCATCAGGTCATTCGCCTGACAGGGCCGGGCTTCACCCAAGAGACCATCGTCGTGCCGGGGCTTCCGGCGGGAGGGAGTCACTGGACGCGGGAGATCGTGTTTGGTCCCGACGATAAGCTCTACGTCTCCATAGGTTCGACGTGCAACCTCTGCGAGGAGGTTGACGAGCGCCGCGCCGCTGTCGTGCGCTACGCAGCGGATGGTTCGGGCGAAGAGATCGTCGGCGTGGGCATACGCAATGCCGCCGGGTTGGCGTTTCACCCTGAGACCGGGGAACTGTGGGCGAGTCAGAACGAGCGTGACCGTCTAGGGGACGACGTTCCCGCCGAGGAGCTGAACATCCTGGTGCCGGGTGGCGCCGTCGAACACTTCGGGTGGCCGTACTGCTACGAGGCCGGCGTGCCGAATCCCGAATACGCGGATGCCCAGCGATGCGCGGGCACGGTTGCCCCGGCGCTCGAGATGCAGGCGCACTCCGCGCCGCTCGGGATGGTGTTCTACGAGGGGGAGCAGTTCCCGGAGGAGTACCGAGGCGATCTCTTCATCGCCTTCCACGGCTCGTGGAATCGCTCCGAGCGGACCGGATACAAGGTCGTAAGGGTCCGTGTAGAAGACGGTCGACCCGTCTCCTACGAGGACTTCGCCACCGGCTGGCTTACGGGGTCCGGAGCCGTGCGGGGTCGACCGGTGGCGGTCGAGGTCGGGCCCGACGGAAGCCTGTACGTGTCGGACGACGGGACGGGCCGCATCTGGAGGGTGCGCTGGGCGCAGTAGAACGCCGGAGCGAAGACCGCCGCTACCGCTTCGGGCCCACCTTCCCGAGCTGTCTTCCCCACCGGGCCCGGCTTTCGAGCGCGAGCAGTTTCCCCAATATCACGGAGCCGTCGAGCCTGGTCGCTTCGAGGATCTCGATCGCGTCGGCTCTGGAAAGAGGGCCCGGGTCGAGCAACTGGGCGAGCGCCTCCTCCTCACCTTCCAAGGGTGGGGCACCGATACTCGTCGACTCCTCTTCCACCTCGATCGTGTTGTCGGCCCGCAATCGTTCGTCGGAAGGGCCGAGCTCATCAGCTGACGACATCCCGCGTCTTCGGTTGGCCGCGTCCAGCGAATCGAGCATCCGTTGCGCCATGGCGAGATTCCACTTGGCATCGCTTTGCTCGGGGTTGAGACGGAGTGTGCTGCGGTTGGCCTCGACCGACACCGCGGCGTGGACCCGCATCGAGTCGCCGCCCTCGGCAGCCACCGCGCGAAGGAGGCGCGAGACGCCAAGGTTGTAGAGCGCGAGGGCCCGGACCTCCTCGTCCGCGCTCTCGGTGCCGATCGCGAGCTCCGCCTCGGCCGCCGAGCTGCCGAGCTCGAGCAGAGTCGTGCCGAGGTTGTAACGCAGATCGGGCCGAGGTGATTCCGCGTCCGTCCGACCCCGATAGATCGCGGCGGCCTTGGGCAAAGCACCGCTCCGGTGGAGGCGATTGCCACGCTCGACGCTGCTGCGCTCTCGCGCGGTGACGAAGAGCAAGCCTGAGAGCGCGAGCGCCGCGACGGTGGCATACCGCCACCAGCGGGCGATCACGGCGTCCATCTCGCCGCGTTTCACTCTTCAGGCTCCGCGAGGCGGGGGAACTCCACGATGCCGGCCGCGTCCATTCTGCCCTCGACAAGCAGAAGCGGAATCGCCAGCAGGATGAGCCACAGCGCCGCGCCCACAGCCTCGCCTCCCGGAGTGGATTCCGTGTTGGCACGCCGGAAGACACCGAGCAGTGAGCGGAGGCCGGCACCGCCGCTGACGTTCCGGTAGCCTCCCCCGCCTGCAGAGGCTATGCGCCTCAGGAGGTCCTCGTTCAACCGTGACACGACCGGCTCGCCATCGTCCCCCAGAACCGGGAGCGGATCGGGGTCCAGTGTCGACAGCTCCGAGCCCCCGCTGGTGCCGACGCCTGCCGTCCACACGCGGACGCCGGCGGCCACCGCGGCGGCCACCGCGTCCAAGATCTCCGCTTCGTCCTCGTGACCTTCGCCATCGGTGATGAGCAGGATGACCTGCTGAGCCTCCGGCCGGCGGCGCGTGTCGAGCAGCTCGCGCGCGTGCGTGACCACCAACGCCAGCGAAGTGCCTTGGTCACGGTCCGCGACCAGATCCGGCGTGAGCGGCTCGGTGAAGAATCGTATGAGCGCAGGGTCATCGGTCATCGGGAGAACCGAGTACGGCCAGTCGGCAAAGACGGTGAGGCCGAGGCGCTCGTTCGGCATCGACTCCGTGAGCTCCCGGATGACCGACTTGGCGCGCTCCAGCCGGCTCGGCCGGACGTCGGTCCCTGTCATCGACAATGAGAGGTCCACGGCGATGACGAGGTCGACCGGCTGCGTCGGATCGAGCGTAGCGCCCAGGTCGACGTAAGGGCCAGCCGCCGCGAGACTCATCGCCACACCGGCTCCGATGAGGCAAGCGAGGCGGCGGTGCGGGAAGCTGTAGAGGTCCCGCGAAGTCAATCGTCGGGCCGCCGCCGCTCCGCCGAACGCATCTGCGAGCTTCCGGTGCCGGCGCGCTTGGGCGGCGAGCGCGAGCGACAGCAGGAGCACTACGATCGGGACGAGAGCGAGCAGCTCAGGGCGGGAAAACGTCACGGGACGAGCCCCCACCGCGATCCGCGGAGCGTAGTCGCGCCGACAACGAGAACGATCCCGCTGAGCAGGAGCCACAGCCCGAGCGGTATCGCCTGCTCTCGCTCAATCATCACCTCCGACACCGCCTCCAACCGGTCGATTTCGTCGTAGATCGCCTGCAAGGCCTCTACGTTGCTCGCGCGGAAGTACTGTCCTCCGGTGATGCGCGCCGTCTGCGCCAGCACGGTCTCCATGGTCGCCGCCGCCGCGCCCTGCGCCTCGTCCGTGCCGATGGCGATCGGATAGACCTTTATGCCGAACGTCGCTGCCGCGCGGGCCGCGAGCGATGGCACCATCCCGGCTTTGTTGTGCGCCCCGTCCGTAACGAGGATGAGCACCTTCGAGCTGTGGGGCGTGTCCTTGAGCAGCCCCGCCCCCGCGGCGATCGCGCCGGCGACGTCGGTACCGTCGATCGCCAGGCCGACCTCCATCGCCTCGACCGCCATCTCGATGGCGTAGGCGTCGTCAGTCAGAGGCAAACGGATCAGGGCCTCACCGGCGAATGCGACGAGCCCGACGTCGTCGTTGCGCTGCTCGAGAAAGCGCCGCACGGTCGCTTTGGCCACTTGGAGTCGCGTAGTGCGTTCAGCCATGTCCTGCGCCCACATCGACGAAGACAGATCGATCGCGAAGGCGACGCCCACGCCTTCGGTGATCGGCTCCTCGATGACTCGCACGATCCGGGGCTGGCTGAGCACGAGGACCAGGCACGCGAGCGCGGCCAAGCGCATCGCATGTGGAAGCAACTCGATGGTGCGGCCTCGCCAGCCCCCGAGCGCGAGAGATTCGGAGTCCTGTCCCCGGGGGACGAGCAGTCCGGCGAGCCCGCTCGGCCGCACCCACAACCACCAGACCGGCAGCAGCGCCAGGAGGGCCAGGGAGCCGGGGCGGCCGAGCTCGATGCTCATGCCTCGATGCTCCGCGACGCGTGCACCCAGCTCCTCAAGTCTCGCCAGTGGCCTTCCGCGGTGCTCGCATCAGGACGCAAGCGCCCGAACTTGACGATTTCGGCGGTGTGCATCGAGGCGTACAGATCCTGAGCAGATCCGTTCGTCCACGCTTCGAGTCTGCTCATGAGCTCTGAGCTCGTGAGGCTCGGACGCCACCCCGCGTCGAAGCCCTCGACGAAGCTGCGCACGACCGCGCTGCTCCGGCCATAGAACTCGTCGGTCCGCCCGTCGGTGTGCAGCCCGAGCGTGAGTATGTGGTCCAACTCGTCGAGTGCCTTCTGCCAGCGCACCAAAGCGGAGTCCACCGGCGACGCGCTGTCGAGCGGCTCCTCCGTTTGCCGATCAGGGAGCAGACTCAACGCGACGGACCGGGCGACGGCGAGCAAGAGCAACGAAAGCGCGACGATCGCTGCGACAGCCAGGCGGTTCCATCCGGGTCCGATCACGTCCGCCGGGGGTCTCGGCTCGAGCCCGCTCGTGATGTCCTCGGGCACGATGACCGACGCGACCCAGACATCTCGGCGCGGAACCGCGGCCCGCGTGAGTGAAGCCCTGCTTACCGTGCCGGTCTCGATGTCGCGCCACGAGCCGACCACCGATCCGCCGGGCAGTCTCTCGCCACGAACGCCTGCCGCAGGACCGATGTACACATCGAGACCCGGAACCGGGGCCAACCCGACCCTGAACGCGATGAGCGGATACATCAACGTCAGCAATGCTCCGTCGCCGGTGGACTCCGCACTCCAGGTGACAGGGCGGAAACTCTCCAAAGCGAACGCGGTGGCGACCGTGTCCGGGAAGTAGACCGCGCTACCCGGAGGGACCTCCACGGCGACGGAGAGCTCGAAGACGTCGCCCAGTCCGATGGTGTCGGCGGAGAGCGTGACGACGGCTTCCGCGGTGACTTGCGCGGCTGCAGGAGCCACGGCGAGCGCGGACATCAGGACCCACAGGATCGACACACGCGTCCTGCTCACCGGGTCACCCGCTCTCGCCGACGAAAAAAGGCGATTAGGGGCAGCACGTAGTCTTCCGCGGAGCTGACCTCTATCACATCCAATCGGAGCTCCCGGAACAACGTGCCCATAGCCGCGCGCTTCGTCGCGCGGCGCTCCGCGTATTGCCGGCGCACGCGCTCGTCGCTCGTGTTCACGACGTGCCGCAGCCCCGTCTCAGGATCCGCGAGCGAGAGCAACCCGACATCGGGAAGTGTCGCCGTGCCCGGGTCGCTGAGCCGGATCGGAACCAGATCATGCTCGCGACTGAAGCGACGCGCGTCGTGCACGAACATCGGGTCGGAGTCGTCGTCCATCAGGAAGTCGCTGATCAGAAAGACGGCGGTCCGCTGGTGGAGCACCTTCGCCGCATACTCCAACGCTTTGGAGAGCTTGGTGCCGCGCCCGGACGGGCGGAACGAGAGTATCTCGAGCACCAGACGCAGCGCGTGGCGACGGCCGCTGTCCGGCGGGATGAAGAGCTCCACGCGGTCTGTGACCAGAAGTAGCCCCACGCGGTCGTTGTTTCCCGTCGCCGCCAGCGCCAGGATCGCCGCGATCTCCGAAACGATGACCGCGTTCCGTTTCGCGCCCGTCCCGAAGTCCTTGGACGCCGAGAGATCGACGACGAGCAGCGCGGTGAGCTCACGTGCTTCGATGTACTCCTTGACGAAAGGCCGACCACGGCGCGCGGTGACGTTCCAGTCGATCGCCCGCACGTCGTCACCCGGTTGGTATTCCCGGACGTCGGAGAACTCCATGCCCCGGCCTTTGAAGACCGAGCGATACTCGCCGCTGAAGAGCGACTCGACGAGACCGCGCGTGCGTAGCTCGATGCGCCGCACCTGCGCGGCGACTTCCTTCGAGAAGACCCGCTCGGGGCTCACGGCACTCAGGGGGCCGGCACCGCCCCCAGCACACGCCGCATGATCTCATCGGCGTCGATGCCACGGGCGTCCGCCTCGTAGGTGGTGCGTAGACGGTGCCGCAGAACGAGAGGAGCCATCGCCTTCACGTCGTCCGGCATCACGAAGTCCCTGCCGCGCACGTACGCGCGCGCGCGCGACGTGCGCGTGAGAAAGATGGTGGCGCGAGGCGAGGTGCCGAATTCGATCAGATCCTCGAGGTCCTCCATTCCGTAGGCGGCGGGCTCGCGCGTCGCGAAGCCGAGCTCGACCACATAGTCGAGGACCTTCTCCTCGAGGTGAACCGCGGCGACTTCGTGCCGCGCAGCAGAGATCTGCTCGACGGTGGCGACGGCCTCGATCGGCGAGGGATCAGCGTGGGCGACGCGCCGCACGATCGCCTTCTCCTCCTCCCGCGACGGGTAGCCGATGTCGAGCTTCATCGCGAAGCGGTCGAGCTGTGCCTCGGCGAGAGGATACGTGCCGTGGAGCTCGACCGGGTTCTGGGTGGCGAGCACCATGAACGGGGAGTCGAGCGGGTAGGTCTCTCCCGCGATCGTGACCTGTCGTTCCTCCATCGCCTCCAGAAGCGCGGCCTGAACCTTCGGCGGCGCCCGGTTGATTTCGTCGGCAAGGATGATGTTCGAGAAGATGGGGCCCTTGTGGACCCTGAACTCGCCGGTCCGCTGATCGAAGACCGGCGTGCCGACGATGTCCGTCGGCAGCAGGTCCGGCGTGAACTGGATCCTGCGGAAGTCTGTATGAATCGCCTCCGCGAGCGTCCTCACCATGAGTGTCTTGGCGAGTCCGGGCAGCCCCTCCAGTAGGACGTGCCCGCCGGTCAGAAGCGCTATCAGGAGTCCCTCGATGGCCTGATCCTGCCCGACCACGCGCTCGTGCATCGCGCCGGTGACCGTGGTGAGCAGCTCGCTCCCGGTACCGGCCGTCGCCCGCTCCACGTCAGTTGCCATCCACAGTCCTCACTCTGCCCACCTCCTGAGCCTCGAACATGGTCATTGGAGCGAGGGGACAATCTTCGGTGAGGGTGGGCGGTGCGCTAGCCGGAGCCGGTCTGGAGGCCGAATAGACCGCCGGGATTCATGATTCCATCAGGGTCGAGCGCGTCCTTGAGCTGACGAAGGGACGCCACTCCCCGTTCCGACAGCTCCCGCTCGAGCCAGGGCCGATGCTCGTAGCCGACGCCGTGATGGTGTGACAGAGCACCACCGCCGCTCACGAACGTCTCGGTCGCGACCCGCTTTATCTCGGAATACTGCTCGATCGCTTCTTCCGGTGTCGAGCCCTCCCTACACCGAGTGCAGACGGTGTAGTAGAGGCAGGCTCCAGTCTCATAGAGATGGGAGATGTGGCTGCCGATGTATCCTTCGAATCCGGTGACGTCGCGAATGACCCGTCGGAGCGTCTCATTGCTCGCCTCGTAGAGCGGCATGAGGTTGGACCAGACGGTGGCGGTCTCGAACGAGTCGGCGATCGTGCCGTATTCCATCATGAAGTCGCGGAGATAGGGGACGTCGTAGCGCGACTCCTTCCACGACTCCCCGGGACCCCTGCCGAGATCGAAGGCTCGATGCCTCTTGAAGATGGCCAACGCGCGCCGCCGCAGTTCACGGGTCAACGGTCCCGGACCTTCGAAGGCGACGACGAGTGCGGCTGGCCGACCGTATCCACGGGCCTTGAGCAGCCGCTTCACGGGACCCTGAATCAGGGCCTGGATCCCAGTGGAGGGACGCTTCGCCGCAAACATGAGCTCGGTCTCGGCCTCGTCACTCAGACGCGCGAGACTCGGCATGTAACCCGCCCGAACGGACTCGTGCAACGCGTTGAACCCATCCCGGTAGGTCGGGAACAGGAGCATGCGATAGTCTTCATACTCGGGAATCCGATGCACGCGCATCGTGGCTCTCGTGATAATCCCGAAGGTCCCTTCACTTCCCACCAGGAGCCGATTCAGATCGGGTCCCGTCGACGCGGCGGGCACCGGTTTCGTCTCGATGACCCCGGTGGGCGTAACCACCGTCATGCCCAAGACCATGTCCTCGATCTTGCCGTACACGTTGGACTGGGTGCCCGCGGAGCGCGTAGCGAGCCATCCTCCGAGAGTGGAGTAGATGAAGGAATCCGGGTGATGACCCAGCGATAGTCCGTGGGCCGCCAAGGCCGCCTCGATCTGCGGTCCGAACATGCCCGGTTCGAGATCGGCCGTCATGGAGTCGACGTCCAGCGCGAGCAGACGATTCATGCGCCGCATGTCGAGCGTAATCGTGGGACGCTGATCATCCTCCGCGACTTCCACGCACCCGGCGATGTTGGTTCCGCCACCGAACGGAATCAGCGACGCCCTGTGCTCGCTCGCCAGCTCCACGATCCTGACCACGTCGTCGTGTCCCCCTGGATACACGATGACATCCGGAGCACGGTCCACGATGCCGGCACGCAGCCTGGCGACGTCCCGAAAGCTGCGTCCGTAGCAATGAATCAGGCGATCTTCGTCGTCCTCACGAACGTTGCCGTCGCCGAGGGCCAGCCGCAGGGCGCAGGAGAGCGTCTCCGTGTGCCTCGAGGGTGGCAGAGCGATCTGGGCGAGCTCGACAGGCGGGTGCCGTTCGGGATCATCCCCGAGCTCCGCGGTCTGCACGATCCAGGGCCAGAGAGCTGGGCGACCCTCCATGTCGTACTCGATGCCCTCGGGCCCCCAGCCCCACCACTTATGCCGATACTTGTCGTGGCTCATCCGAGGTCCGTTCAGCACTCTGGCCGCGCGCAGACGTAGCGTCCGCGCCTGGCACTCGTGCGCCCGCAGGGCGATCATCCGCCACGTTCATGAGTCCGGGCACCCAGGCGTCCAAGAAGTAATCACGCCAGGCTACCGCATCGATGTCCCACGAGAAACGGTCACGGTCTATGGGATGCAAGGCACGGAGCAGCTCCCGCGAGTTCTCGGTTTCGAACTCGGGGCCTCGTTCGACATAAAACCCATACACGTCGGCAAACTCTGCCATGCGTTTGAGGAGGCGCAACCGAACAGCCGCCCGGCGGGCCCGCCGCTTCAGCCCCAGCCATGAGTACAGGTCTCGTAGCAGCTCGAGTCGTCGACGCGCCCTTTCGACATTCCTCTCGTAGATCCGAGGTGGTGTCCACTTGAACTTCCGGTCCTGCCAGGTACGACCGGGAAGATCTGCAGAGTCCCGCTGGAACGCCTCTCGGAGGAAGGTGGTCATCTCGCCGAGCGTCACCGGGTTGGTCCGGGCACTCGCGATTTGATACACCTCGAAGTGGGTAGGATCGTCAGGGGGCGCGGCCGCGAGCACCAGGTTGGTGACGAGATCACAGGGTACGAGATCGATCTTCGTGTCCTCGTAGCCCGCGAACTCCTGCACGTTGCCACGTCCGTATTCGACGGCGATGGGGTGAAACATTCGTATCCTGTCGAACCACCCCGGCACGGGCTCGGAAAGCGTTCCCTCGATGATCGAGGGGCGAACGATCGAGAGCGGAACGGAGCCGCGATCGCGAGCGAGCAGCTGCTCGGCCAACGATTTGGTGAACTGATAGGCGTCCCTCCAACCGTGCTCGCGGGAAACTTCCGTGCCGTACTCGATGGTGGCACGGTTAGCCAGATTCTGCCGCCAGCGATCGCGGGCTTCCTCGGTGACGGGAACGGCCTGGCCGTCTTCGCCCGGCGAGTCGTCAGGGCGTTCGAGAAACGCGGCGCCCCGAATCGCAGCACATCGAGCGAGCATGTGGTCGATCTCTTCGTCGAGAGAGAACTGCGCTGCCTCCCCGTCTGGCAGGCTTCGCAGCGTGTGACCATCGGGAATGACTCGCTCGGGGGAAACCTCGTAGGCGGTTTCGTACACGTAGGCCGTAGACACGTGCACGAGCGGGACGTTTCCGGCGTCCTGTGCAAGCTTCAGAATGCGCCGCGCGCCGAGGGCATTGATTTGAAGTGCACGGTCGAACTGCTCCCGGAACGAACAAGTCGCGCCGCAGTTGATGATCATCGTCACTTCGCCGGCCAACTTCTCGTACGCAGCGTCGTCGAGACCCAAGTGCCTGCGGGCCAGATCGCCGGAAACCGGTACGACTTTGCTGCTCAAGCTGGAGTGGAAGTTGCTCTGCCACTCGTCGCGGAGACGATCGAACACGGGAGAGCGGGCGATTTGCCAATCGATGCGCGCGGCCGCGTCCACCGAGCGACGCGACCGCACGAGAAGATGCACCTTTTCCACGGACGGCAGGTCGCGGAGGATCTTCTCGAGAACGGACTTCCCCAACAGGCCGGTAGCGCCCGTCAGGAGGATGCGCTGCCCGGCGTACCTGTCCTGCAGTGGCGCGAGTCTCTTGGCTTCCGTCGTCATCGGTGTAGTTAGGGGATCTCTTCTCGTCCGACTGACAGGGGAACCTACCATCTACGCGGCCACAATCACCACGAAAGGTGGTTGATCCGAATCCGCACCGAAGCATGGTAGAGACCAAGACGGCCACATGCGAGATTCCACCCCGAGACTCGGAGGCGACGCCGGCGACGGATTGCGCGAGCGGCGGGACCTGACCTTGATTTCCACAAGCTCCTCGCCACCATATCTCTGGACCGGATGCTTGCTTGACTACTCAGAGCGGGAGACGAATGAGTCGTAGCTCCGCCCGCGTTCTGGGAGTGCCGATCACGCATCGCAGCCTCGACGCGGCCACAGCCGGGATCAATGCCTGTGCCTCGTCCGGCCGGGGTGGATACCTCTGTCTCGCCAACGTCCACATGATCATGGAAGCGTTGGACGACCCCTCGTTCTTCGACGTGCTCGACCACGCAGAGGCCGTGGTCCCCGACGGCATGCCGTTGGTCTGGTCACTCCGCGCCGACGGATACCGGGAAGCCGAACGAGTCGCGGGCATAGATCTCACGACGGCCGTGCTCGAGCTCGCGCAAGAAAGGGGGCTCGCTGTGGGCTTCTTCGGCGGGCAGCCGGAGGTATTGGAGCGGCTGCTCGCGCTGGTGCGCTCGCGGTGGCCAAAGGTTCGCGTTGCATACGCATACAGCCCCCCGTTCCGCGCTCATAGCGAGAGCGAAGTGGAGCAACAGATCCAGGAGATCAATAGCTCGGGGGTGCCAGCTCTTGTTCGTGGGCCTAGGATGCCCCAAGCAGGAGCGATGGACGGCCGCGAATCGGGCGAATACCACGGCCGTGATGCTCGGAGTGCGAGCCGTTTTCGACGTCCTTTCAGGGGCGAAGCCCCACGCGCCAACTCTGATTCGCCGCCTCGGCCTCGAGTGGCTCTTCCGCCTCGTGCTGGAGCCGCGAAGGCTCCTCTGGAGATACGCGCGCCACAATCCGCGGTTCGTGTGGAGACGTGTCACCGAGAGAGTCGGTCGGCGGCGGGGCTAGCAGCCCGTGGTAGCGTCTCGTACATGCGCACGGCCACCACGAGCGCCGACAGCGCGGTGAGCCCCGCGACCGTCCAGATCGCGGCCTCGATCGATACGGCATCCGCGATGATGCCGGCCACCAGCGCACCGACCGCGAAGCCGCTATCCCGCCAGCTGCGATAGATGCCTACGGCGGAGGCTCTCCACTGGGGGTGCGCAACGTCGCCGATCGCCGCGAGCAGCGTCGGATACACCATCGCGGTGCCCACGCCGAGCAGCGCGGACGCCATGGCCCAAGCCCAGATCGTGCCGGCGGACGCAATCGCCGCGATCGCAATGGCCTGCACACCCATGCCACCGGCGATGAGCCACTTTCTGCCCGTTCGGTCCGAGAGCCCGCCGGTGACGAGCTGGCCTAGACCCCAGACCGCTGGGTAGATGGCGGTCAGTAGTCCGATCTGCCCTACCCCGAGGCCCTGGCTCGCGAAGTAGATGGGGAAAATGCCCCAAGCGACGCCATCGTTGAGGTTGTTCACCAGCCCCGCCTGGCTGCATGACGACAGCGCCGGGTCCCGGAAGCTCGTGAGTGTGAACACCTCACGGGTCGAGAGGCTCGCGGAGGCACCTGGTTTCGAAGGATCCCAGGAGGCGCTTTCGAGCCGCGCAAAGTCGCGCGTCTCCCGAACGAAGAGGAGCGACAGGCCCAGCCCCAGCCCCGCGTACGCCAGCCCGAGAAAGAAGGGCGCGGGCCGCAGGCCCGCGCGCTCGGCGATGTACCCCGTCAGCAGGGCGGTAACCGCGACCGCGAGATACCCTGCGGCCTCGTTGAAGCCCATCGCAAGGCCCCTTCGTCGGGGTCCGACGAGGTCGATCTTCATGATCACTGTGGCCGACCACGACAGTCCCTGGTTGACGCCCAGCAGCGCATTCGCCAAGACGATCCAGGACCAACTCGGCGCCCAGATCAGCAGCAGGGGGACCGGAAGACCCACGATCCACCCGGCCAGAAGGACCGGCCTACGGCCGAAGCGGTCGCACAGCGTGCCGGCCGCAAAGTTGGTCGCTGCTTTTACGATGCCGAACGCGACGATGAACGTCAGCGCCGCGGTCAGCCCCGTGAGGCCGAACTCCTCCTTGGCCAGCAGCGGGAGGACGGTGCGCTCCTGCCCGACCATCCCGCCCACCAAGGCGTTCACTCCAACGAGCAGAGAGAACTGAGCGAGGTTCTCCCTGAGGCCCAACCGCATCGGGCTCTTCCCCATCAATCGCTCATCCCGGGATCCGTGAACGCGGGTCTAGCAATGGTCTAGGCAATGCTCATCAGTGCCCTATTCAAATGAACGCTTGAATATGATGCTCGCCCTGTTCGGTATTGTCAAGTATTCTTTTGAATACCAGTTTGGCAGCATTCGCAGGCGATCCCGCGAGGAGGGACGGATGGAGCCGGCCGACTCCAGACATGAGGCGAAGGAAGAGATGTTCGACGGCGTCGCCTCGGTCGCCAAGGCGCTGGGCAGCGGGCGGCGAGGCGAGGTCGTCGACGTGCTCGCGCAGGGCGAACGTTCGGTGGAATCACTGTCGATAGAGATCTCGCAGAGCGTGGCGAACACGTCCCACCACCTCCAGATCCTCGCGCGGGCAGGCCTCGTCCGGCGCCGCCGCGAGGGCACGCACATCTACTACCAGCTCAGCAGTGAGCGCGTGGCAGACCTCTGGGCGGCGCTGCGCGACGTGGCGTCGGTACACGTTTCCGGTTTCCACGACCTTGTGGACGCCTACTTGGGAGATCGGGAGAGCCTGGAGCCAGTGACTCGATCCGAGCTCGCCGGCCGCTTGGAGGACGAGGATCTAGTTCTTCTCGACGTACGGCCGGCATCCGAATACGCCGCTGGGCACATTCCCAGTGCGCGGTCGGTCCCGATCGAGGACATCCACGAGCTCCTGCAGACGCTGCCCGACGATGCCGACATCGTCGCGTACTGCAGGGGGCCGCACTGCGTCTACGCTCTGGATGCCGTGCGTGCGCTGACGGCGCAGGGACGCATGGCTCGGCGGATGGAAGGTGGCCTTCCGGAGTGGCGGCGGGACGGGCTGCCGGTGACGTCCGAGGAGGTTGGCTGAGCCTCCGCCTCTACGGCCCGTCGCCTTCCTCGAGGTTGTCGAGCACGGCCCATCCGATCGCCTCGGTGACGCTGGCCGCCACACCCGCTCGGACCACAGATCCGAAGCCAGGTACCAACGAAGCCAGCAATCGTGCTGAGCCCTTTCCGAGGACCCCTCCAAGGGCGGCGTACCCCGCTGACTTCAGGGCAGCCGCGGGCAGCCGGACGCCGTAGACCGAAGCGAGGCGGAGCACGAGCGCGGCCTGGATCGGCGCGATGAGCGCGGCATCCGAACCCGGGATGGGCGTCAGGAAGCCGATGGCCCCCGCCGCTACTCCGGCCGTGTGGATCGCCCGTGATGCTCGTTCCTTGCGCTCGTCCATGCTTCCTCGCTGTTCGCTTGGGGTCTCGTCGTCCCTTATTAGACGGGTGGAAGGTCGGGATGGTTTCCTACTGCCTCGCGGCCCGCTCGCGCTTCCCCACGATGTTGAAGAAGGAAAAGACCTTCGACAGCGTCTCGGGCGCCTCCCGAACGAACAGCGAGTGGTCGCCGCCCGGGACCTCGATGTAGACATGCTGCATCCCCAGCTCTCGCATGCGAGCCACCCAGGTGCGGCTCCCCTGGACGGGGACGGTCGCGTCCGCGTCACCGTGGAGAACCAACACGGGAACGTCCCTGAACGTCTCGAGCTCATCGAGAGCCTCACGGCGTGGAGCCGGCGCGGCGACGGCCAAACCGGCCCAGATCTCGGGGTATCGGGCAGCGAGGTGGTATGTGCCCGCGCCCCCCATCGAATGACCCCACAGGTAGATGCGACTGTCATCGATGCTGTACGTTTCCTGCGCAATCGCCAGAACGTTCATCACGTCCTGCTCGCTCAGCTTTCCGAGGTTGTCGGGCAGCGTGCCCTCGTCCCCTTCACGCGCGGCGCCGCGCGGGATTCCGTAGCCGCGGCTCCCGTACCAGGCCCGACGGTGGTAGCCCAACGGTGACACGACGACGTAGCCATCTCGCTCGGCGAAGTCGATGAAGCTGTCGTAGCCCATCATCCAGTCGTAGGGCCTCCCCAAGCCGTGAAGAGCGACGATGAGCGGCCACTCTTGGGAGGCATCGTAGTCGGAAGGCACGAAGACGGCGTACGGCACTTCTTCACCGGTCTCCTCGAACACATAGGTGAGGCCCACCACCCTCGAGTCCGCCTCGACCACCGTGCCCGGCTCCTGGGCTGTGGAGCCAACCGGAGCGGCCATCCAGATCATTGCGCCTAGCACAAATAGGCCGATGGCTCTATGGCAACGTTCGATCATGGTTCTATCCTCGGGGAAATGGCTCCTGGCAACATCCGACGCACGGCACCGACGGCGCAAGCGGCTTGATGCTCCGTACGCAACGGAGGAGATTCGGGGAATGGACGGAGAGATCATCGCGAGGGGCCTTGCGTTTCCTGAAGGACCGGTGTGGCTGGACGGCAGCCTCTATGTTGTCGAAGTCCATGCGGGCCGAGTCTCGCGCTGGACTGCCGAAGCCGGAATCGAGCTCATCGCGGAGACGGGCGGCGGACCAAACGGTGCCACTCTCGGGCGCGATGGCGCGCTGTATGTGACGCAAAACGGAGGCGCTTGGAGCGCCCATCGCGCCACGCCGGCGATCCAACGTGTCACGCTCAATGGCGAGGTCGACACGATCACGACTGAGGTGGCAGCGCTCTCGCTCGGGGCACCGAATGACCTCGCGTTCGGGCCCGACGGACGCCTGTACTTCACCGATCCTCGAGGCGCTCCCGACCCCGCCGAGAACAGCGACCCTGGACGGCTCTTCGTGTGGGACGTCGAGGCGGGCACCGGCGAGCTTCTCCGCGAACTCGAGCCCGTATTCCCGAACGGTATCGCGTTCACGGCCGATGGCACACTGCTCTGGACGGAGTCCTTCAGCCGCCGCGTGATGAAGCTGCGGGATGGGCGACCGAAAGTCGTGATCGAGCTGCCGGAGCGACACTTCCCTGACGGGATTTGCGTGGGGGACGACGGACGCCTCTACGTGGCCTCGACCTACGCGCACTGCGTGACGGTGGTCGAGGACGGCGAGATCGTAGACCGCCTGCTCTGCGGCGACGGCATGATCACGAACTGCTGCTTCGGCGGTACCGACCTATACGTCACCGAATCCCGGCACGGGACGCTTTGGCGTTTTCCCGTCGGCCGGCCGGGACTAGGTCTCCTACGCTAGCTCTGAGAGCGTTCCCCCCTCACCTTCCGGCATCGTGGTCCGGGTGATGTAAAAGAGGTCGTCGAGCGTGCGGCCGGGCCGGCCCCACGATCTTACGAACTGCTCGCCTGCGAGCGCGGGAACCGTCCCGTCATCGAGGGCCCGACCGTGACAGGACGCGCAGTCGCTCGTGTAGAGGTCCCTGCCGCGGTCCGCCTGGGCGGCCGTGAAATAGCCACCTTCTCGCTCCGCGGGCACCTGGGCAAATGCCGCGCGAGCGGAAAAGTTTCGATTGTTACTATGCCGCGCCAGCTCTACCTTGGGCCGATAGCGAAAGAGTCTCGAGTCGCGCGGCTGATGTGGGCGCGCATCGTAACATGACGCCGAATCTGACGTAGCCCAGAGGGGCCGATGCCTGACCTTGTCTCTCGGCTAGACACGGCCCTAAAGGGCCGCTACCGCATCGAGCGAAAGCTCGGTCAAGGCGGGATGGCCACGGTATACCTGGCCGTTGACCTGCGCCACGAACGCGAGGTCGCGCTCAAGGTGCTGGTCCCGGAGCTCGTCTCTGCTGTGGGTTCGACTCGATTCCTGCGTGAAATTCGAATCGCCGCCGGCCTGAGGCACCCGCACATCCTCCCGCTGCTCGACTCGGGGGACGCCGACGGATTTCTTTACTACACCATGCCGGTCGTCCGGGGTGGATCGCTTCGGGACCGACTGAAGCGCGAGAAGCAGCTACCGGTCGACGAGGCAGTCTTCATTGTATCCGAGGTGGCTGGCGCCCTCTCGCACTCGCACGCGAACGGGGTGATCCACCGGGATATCAAGCCTTCCAACATCATGTTGGACGAGGGACGGGCCGTAGTTACCGACTACGGCATCGCGCTGGTTGTGCAGAGTGCCTCGAAGGATCGTCTCACGGCCTCCGGATTCTCGCCGGGCTCCCCCGAGTACATGAGTCCCGAGCAGGCCGCGGGCGAGTCGCAGGTCGACGCCAGAAGCGATATCTATTCTTTGGGTTGTGTGCTCTTCGAGCTGCTCGCGGGTGATCCTCCGTTCACCGGCTCAATCCCCCAGGCCATCCTGGCCAAAAAGCTCCTGGCCTCCGTACCGAGCCTGCGCGTGGTTCGGGATTCGGTGCCCCCCCACGTGGAGGCGGCGGTCACGACCGCCTTGGCCAAGAGCCCTGCCGACCGGTTCCGATCGGCCGAAGAGTTCCGCCAAGCGTTGACCGGTGAAGGCCTGGGTTCGACTGGTGCGAGTGTTGGGGGTGCGGACGTGCTCCGCGGGCGCTCGGTTTCGCTCCCTCTCGATTCATCCGAGCGCCTCAAGGCGTGGTCGGCGGGCGCCCTCGCGGCTTTGGTCGTCGGAGTCGCCGCTGTTCTCACCGGGATCGGCTTCCTGAGCACGATCGCTTATGACGTCACGCTGAACATTCCGGCGGAGTACACACCGTCTCGGACCGACTTCCCGATCGTCGGCGCGCGCGCGCTGGTGCCCGCCGTCTTCTACGGGTTCGCAGTGCTCGTAGCGTACGTGTCGCTTCGCTACGTCTGGCGAGCGGTCGTCTTCGGCCTAGTCCGTGTTCCAAGGGTAGGGCCGACGCTGGAGTCGATGGGGCGCCGCTCCAGTGCCATGTGGTTCGCGCTGTGGAAACCGCTGAGCCCAACTACCGTGGCCGATGTGTACTTCGTGTCCGCTGTCTTGTCCGGCGTCTTGCTCATAACGGTCTTCTGGGGTCTGCTTTTGGTCTTCTTCGAGCCTCATGACACGGGCATTTTGTCGCCCATGTTCCAGTCCCTTCACCAAGGCTTCTACTTCTCCTTCACGCTTCTCGTGATCGTGCTGGCCGCCGGATACCATCGCGTGTTTCGCTACGTGCGCAGGAGAGAGGGCGGGGGCGGACGCGTGATTGCAGCGAAGTGGGGCAGTCTCGCGTGGATGATCATCCTCGTTGTGATCATGACGTTGCCCTGGCGACTCATTTGGAACAACGAGCATCCAAGGGCACTGTTCAACGGGGATCCAGCGTATATCCTCATCGAGACAGATGCCGAGGTCGTGATCTACAGACCCGGGACTCAGTCTACGGAGAGGTATCGCAAGGACGGTTCGCTGGATCTCGAGCGCCTGGGTACGATCGGATACCTGTTCGAGGGTATGGACGCGTTCGAGGACGCGGACCCCTGATGATCACGTGGCAATCCCACCATGGTTACTCACAGTGAAGGAGGGTCGCATGAAGAGGCTCGTACTCTGCTCGGTCCTGACAGTCGTCGTCAGCTTGGGGACCCAGCAGCCCGTTCAGGCACAAGGCATGGGAGCAGTCCTGGATTTCATCCACAAGCTGAGCGGCCCGAAGATGATCGGCCCGGCGCTTTCCGTGTACACGGAAGGGGAGCGGGTACGGGGCCGCTTTACAGGTGCTTGGCGGTGGAGCTTCAACTCCGACGACAAGATCGATCCCGATGGCTCCAAGATCACGATGCTTTCGCTTCAGCCCACTGTCGAGGTGCCCTTGGGGTCTTCGCCCCTGGACGCCGTGGCAGGCTTCGCCCTCCACCGATTCGGAGGTGATGTGAAGGAGGACTTCTGGCACTGGTCCATTCCCGCATACTTGCAACTGCGGTTCCCGTTGACGGGGCCGGTGAGCGTGAGGTTAGCTGTTGGAGGCCACTATTTCGCCGAGTTCGGAGCTACGGACTTCGATGATTTGGTCGTGGACGTATCGCGGACGGGAGGCGAATGGGTCTGGGCTTCGTTCGCGGGCATCGACATCGCGTTCTAGCGCGGATAGCCTCCAGCGGTTGGTCGCATCCCAACGGCGCGACCGACCCCGCCCGCGAGTGGAGCCATGACTGACGACGGTTGGAACCCAGAGTCCCTGCGCGCCCAACTCAACGCCTATCCGCCCTACGCCGGCGGGGGCGTCCTCGTCACGCACATCGCCGAGGACGCCAGCGAGATTCGCGTGGAGATGCCGCTCACCGAGCAGAACCTCAACCTGGTCGGGACGCACTTCGGGGGCAGCCTGTACGCGATGGTCGATCCGCACCTGATGATCCTTCTGATGCAACGGCTGGGCCCCGACTACGTCGTCTGGGACAAGGAGGCGACCATCGGCTTCCGGAAGCCAGGAGTCGGCACGGTGCACGCCACGGTCCGCGTCACCGACGAAGAGATCGCGGCAATGCGAGCGGCTACGGCGAACGGCGACAAGTGCCTGCCGCAATGGACGCTCGAGGTCCTGGACGAGGGGGACGAAGTGGTCGCAACCGTGCTCAAGACCCTCTACGTGCGGCGTAAGCACACCCCTCATTGACCCTGGCGCCGACTTCGATGCGCGACGGTTCGACGCGCTGACTCTTGGTTTCCGGTGGACGCCCGGGTAGCCGCTGCGCTAGACGGGTTCTTTCCGGGTGCCGGTGTTTTCGCGATGATCGGGAGAAGTGAACACCTGATGTGACTCTTGATGGGGCAACGCCGTGATCGATGCGCTGATTGGGCGCACGCCGGTGGTTCGGCTGGAGAAGGTCGTCGAGCCCGACTCCGCCGAGGTTTGGGTCAAGCTGGAGGGCATGAACCCCGGCAGCTCCATCAAGGATCGGCCGGCGCTCGCCATGGTCCTCGACGCAGAAGAGAAGGGACTTCTCTCCCCCGGTGACACGATCGTGGAGCCCACGTCCGGCAACACCGGCATCGGCTTGGCACAGGTCGCTGCCGCACGCGGATACAGGCTCGTCCTATGCCTTCCCTCTTCGATGAGCATGGAGCGGAAGCGCACGCTTAGCGCCTACGGTGCTGAGCTCGTGCTCACGGATCCGGAGCTGCGCATGATCGCCGCAATCGAGGAGGCAGAGCGAATCCGTGACGAGACGGGGGCGTTCCTACCGAACCAGTTTTCCAACCCGGCCAATCCGAGGAGCCACTACGAGACCACCGCCCCTGAGCTCTGGGATGGGCTCGACGGACGGATCGACGCCTTCGTATACGGAAGCGGTACCGGAGGCACGATCTCAGGCGTCGGAAAGTTCCTGAAGGAGCGCCTCGATGACGTGCTGGTCGTAGTTGTCGAGCCCGCGAGGAGCGCCGTCATTTCCGGAGAGCCGCGTGGCCAGCACAAATTTCAGGGGATGGGGCCCGGATTCATCCCTGAGAACCTCGACCAGTCAGTGATCGATCGGATCGAGAAGGTCCTCGAGGAGGACGCCTTCCCGCTGGCTCGTCGACTGGCGCGCGAGGAAGGGCTCTTCGTGGGAATGAGCAGCGGCGCCATCCTCTGGACAGCGCTGAAGATTGCGCGCGAGTTGGGACCGGGGCACCGCGTCGCATGCATCGCGCCGGACTCGGGGAGCCGGTACCTGACCACCGAGTTGTTTGAGGACGATCAGTAGAGCTCCGTAACCGTCCCAGTTGAGGTTTTGCGAAATAGAAATTGATTTCTAAAATGCAAAACATGATCCGACGGACGATTGACCAGCTCCTCCTGGAGCGCGTGGAGACCTATCCGGCCGTGGCACTCGTCGGCCCCCGCCAGTGCGGGAAGACCACTCTTGCACAGGCGATAGGATAGGGGGGGCCTATTTCGACCTCGAGCAGGAAGCTGAGCGCCTGCGCCTGGACCTCGACTGGGACCGGCTGATGGCCGAAAAGGATCTCCTGATCTTGGACGAGGCCCACTGCTGGCCCGAGGTCTTCGCCCGGTTGCGCGGGGCGATTGACCGGGACCGCAAGCGCATGGGGCGCTTTCTGCTTCTGGGCTCCGTGTCACCTTCACTCATGGTCCAAGTCTCGGAATCGCTGGCAGGCCGTCTGTCATTGATCGAGCTGACACCGTTTCTCCTGAGCGAACTGGACACGAAGGCGTCGCGTGAACGCCGCTGGTTGTGCGGGGGTTATCCCGATGGCGGCGTGTTGGAGCCCAAGCGCTTTTCACAGTGGCAACTGGATTACCTGGCGCTGATCTCTCAGCGCGACCTGCCGACCTGGGGCTTGCCTGCCAAACCGCAGACCACGGAGCGCCTATCACGAATGCTGGCAGCGCTACACGGCCAGGCGTGGAATGCTTCGCAGGTGGGCCAAAGCCTGGGACTCTCATACCAGACAGTCAACAGCTACGTCGACTACCTGGTTGGGGCCTTCCTGATCCGGAGGCTGCAGCCCTATAAGACCAATATCAGAAAGCGCTTGGTTAAGAGCGCCAAGGTCTACTGGCGCGACAGCGGTCTGCTCCACGCCCTACTGAACGTGTCGGACGAGAGGGCTTTGCTCGCCCAACCGTGGGTCGGCGCGAGCTGGGAGGGCTATGTGATCGAGCAGGCCATCGGGCAGCTGTCGGCGCATGGGCGAACGTTCGATGCCTACTACTTCAGGACCAGCGATCAATACGAACTCGACTTGGTATTGGATTTCGGGACGACCCTGTGGGGTGTCGAGATCAAGCTGACATCCTCGCCCGGCCCCAAGGACATGGCACGACTGAACAAGACGGCCGACATGATCAACGCATCGCACCGTTTTTTGGTCTCGCAGACCAATCGACCGAGTGGCGACGGTCGCCGCGTCTCCTGCAATCTGCCTTGCTTCCTCGATCACCTCACACAAAGCGGATCGTAGGACGTTCCCGCGGAGACGCGGTGGCACGCCTCGTTCGGCCTAGAATTCGACCAGCGTGAACCCTTCCCGACGTGCCGCCGTCCCGAGTCGGTCGTCGAGCGTGCAGAACCGGTGGGTATCCGGTCGATCCTCGGCCCAGATCAACGCCGCACCGAGCTGGAGCGCATCGGCGGCACGGAGTGCGTGCCGAAGCAGGAGCCTACGCACATGCCCACGGACCGCGTCCGTCGGCGCGACCTCGTACCAGGAGCCGACGAGGTCGTCGAGTAGACCTCGGGCGACGTCCGTCGCCGCCGCATCCAAGGCGTGCTCCCGCTCCAGCCTGGCAATCGCCGACGCACATTCCACGGAAGTGCCCCACCACACGACCATTCCCGGACCGGAGCGTGCGCGGTCGCACACCGCGGTCGTCACCGGTTCATCTACCAGCAGCGGCACGATCGCGGAAGTGTCCCAAAACATCACCAGCCCGAGGCCCTCTCCTCCAGGACCGCCTTCAGGCCGAGTCCCTCCGGATCCGAAGGACGCGGCCGGTCCCAGAAGTCCTCTGGGAGCGACTTCGGCGGCGGGGCTACGAGCCCCTGTTCGATCAGAGACGCCATGGAGCCTTCATTCTCGGCCGGCGGAAGGGGCGAAACCATGGCCACGGGGGTCCCGCGGTCGGTCACGACGAGTGTGTTTCCGCCCCGGACCAGCCGGAGGCATTCCGACAGGCGCGCCTTCAGCTGAGAAACGGAGATCGACAACATATGACTATTCTAGTCACGACTGCATGTGCTCGCTAGTCATCCTTCAGAATCTCCCGAAAGAGCACCCTCTCGGGCCGTACCCTTCACACGTTTCTGCGCGAGCTCGAGGCGATGGGGTATGATCGGCACATCTTTTATCTTTGGCTGCCGTCAGCGGACCTTGCGGTGACCTGGAGGCTCTACGACGCCAGCGCCATCCCACCCACGCCCCTCATTGCCCACGGCGCTGGGGCGCGTGAGTTCAAAGTGGTCGATACCGAGCGGTGGGCGGTCGTTCGCCGACACGTCGAAGAGGGGTAGCAGTGATACGTCGCGGAACCAGAGACGTTGCGGCAATCATTCGGGACGGGACCGCGATCGACGCGGCTATCGAGCGGGCGCACCGCCGTGTCATGATCGGTCACCGTCAGCTAGGTATACCGATCGCGATATGGCGGGAAGGGCGGGTCGTGGAAGTCCCACCCGAGAGCATACCGGTGCCGGAGGAGGACATCGGACGGGTCGACGGTACTGGCGGATAAACGGATAAAGGATAGTCGGTCGAACCGAAAGATAGTCGAAGGATAGCCGGTCCAACCGCTCTATGGACGCGGGAGTCGCGGTACGCCGTGTTGCGGGATGGGACACGGAGAGAGGGGCTGCGGGGCGCGGCCGATCGCCATCGCCGCGCGAGGCGTGGGTGACGCTCGGAAGGTGGAGTGGGACGAGGGGATGTTCAGGCGGGCGGGTCGAGGTGGCCGAGGCGCTGGAGCGTCTCGGACGCATCGACATTCTGATCAACAACGCCGGCTTCCGAGGGTCGAGCCCTCTTACGGAGATGAGCATTGACGAGTGGCGCGCCGCGGCGGCCGTCAACTTCGACGGCCCCTTCTTCTGCACCCGTGCCGTCGTTCCCGGCATGATCGCCAACGGCTACGGCCGCATCATCACCGTGTCGGGCCTGAACTCCTTCCACGGACGAAGCAACTGGTCACACGTGTGCGCTTCGAAGATGGGAGCGATGGGCATGACCCGGGCGCTCGCGGTAGAGCTGGCACCCTACAACATCCTGGTGAACCACGTGGTCCCGGGAGCGTACGTCGCGCACCCGAACCTGGAGCAGATACCCCTAGGGCGTGTGGGCCTCGCGCAGGAGCTCGCGAATACCTACGCATTCCTTTCGTCCGAAGATGCGAGCTACATCACGGGTCAGACGTTCCACGTCAACGGTGGGGAGATCCGGTACTAGATCGAGGGAATCTGCTCGCACCACAGCACCTCCATGGATCGACCTCGTGGATCGCCTGGCGCATCACGGGCAAAAAGGGCGTTCGGGTGCCCCTCGGTGCGGGCGGTGACCGCCAAGGCAGCGACTCCGAGCTGAGCTAACAAACGGCGGTCGCGACACATCTCCTAATGCATGCTCATACGATCGCCGATATCGAGGCGGAAGATGCTGCGACTCGCCGCGGGAGCCGCCGCCGGAGTAGCGCTGCCTACGGTAGGTCTCTCGGCCTGTTCTGAAGACAGCGTGGGGCCCCTGGACGAGACCGATTCGGGTCCCAGCGATTCGGATCCGAGCGTCGCCCCTACCCCGCTCCCGATCCCGGAAATGCTGGTCGCGTCGACGTTCAACCTCGAGATGCGGACCGGGACGCGGGAGTTCCTCCGGGACAAAACGACTCCCACCAAGGGGTACAACGGCGACAACCTCGGTCCCACGTTGTTCCTGCGCTCTGGCTCCGACGTCTCGCTCAACGTGACCAACAACATCGGCGTGAATACGACGACGCATTGGCACGGCATGCACGTGCCGGCGGTCATGGACGGCGGACCGCATCAGCGCATCGACCCGGGCGCCGTATGGTCGGCCTCGTTCCCGGTTCTCAATCGCGCATCCACGTACTGGTACCATCCGCATCATCACGCTCCCACTGGGCAGGGGGTGATCTTCGACCCGACGAGCACCGGCTATCAGGTGTACGAAGGTCTGGCAGGCGTGATCATCGTCGAGGACGACATCTCGGACGCGCTGCCGCTACCGCGAACCTACGGAGTGGACGACATCCCGCTGATCCTGCAGGACCGGCGATTCCACGACGACGGAGAGCTGCTGCACTTCCCCACGGACTTCAACCCCGCATCGGATCCCGCGCTGCGGAAGGGTGGGCACTTTCTCGTCAACGGCGCGGAAGCGCCCGTGCTAGAAGTGGGGGCGCAGGTTGTGCGCCTCCGCATCCTGAACGCTTCCAACGCCCGCATCTACAACCTGGGTTTCAGCGACAACCGCACCTTCCACCAGGTGGCGTCGGACGGCGGATTTCTGCGCGCGCCGGTGCCGCTTTCCCGACTGCTCCTGGCCCCAGCCGAGCGGGCTGAGATCCTCCTCGACCTGGGCTCCGACCAGGGCACCACGTTCAAGCTGCGAAGCTTCAACAGCGGCCTGGGCACATCGATGGTCCCGTTCCCGCTCCAGGACACGTGGGATACCGCAGACTTCGATCTGCTCGACATCACGGTGGGCGCTGCGCGCTCGAACCCCGTCACCACGATCCCAGCCGGACTCACGACCGTGGAGGCGATTTCCGATTCTGAGGCCATCAACCTGGCGAGCGCCCGACCGTTCGAGCTCGCGGCGAATCCGTTCGGTATCAACGGCCAGCGCATGGACATCGACGTGATCAACGAGAGCATCCGCCTGGGTGACACGGAGGTCTGGGAGATCACCAACCCGACGACCCAGGCGCACCCCTTTCACGTACATGGGGACTCGTTCCAGATACTCACCCGCGACGGGTTCGCCCCCCCGGAGAACGAGCTCGGGTGGAAGGACGTGGTGCTGGTCCGGCCGTTCGAGACGGTTCGCATCGTGAAGCGCTTCCGCGACTACGCGGATTCCACGAGCCCCTACATGTTCCACTGCCACATCCTCGAGCACGAAGACGTTGGCATGATGGGCCAATTCGTCGTCGAGACTGGAGCCCAGTGATGCCAGAGCCGCGCCGAATTCGTAGATGGGTGATCGCATTGATGCTCGGGACTGTCGGCGCCTGCGGAGCGCAGGACGCCATGGAACCCGTGATCGACGATGATGACACGACCTCAGACTTCGACCCCGGCGATCCGCCACCGGAATCCGGACAGGACTTCCACTTGATGTTCGACGGCGTGGACGACCGCGTCCTCGTTCCATGGAATGCCTCGTTCCCGACCGAGGTGTTTACCATCGCCGCCCGGATACGGCTGACGACTCCGAGCGCGCGAGCGGCGGTCATCGCGAGAGGTGAGGACGACAACTCTTTCAACTTGAGCTGGCAGATGTATGTGGGACGGACGGGTTCATTGGAGGTCATGCTCGAGGCGTCCAACGAGGACAACTACTGCTACCCGAACAACGACTGTGTACGGCAGGGGGTTTGCGAGTCGGACGACATGTTCGTGGCTGACGGCGCATGGCACCATGTGGCCCTCACTCGAGACGCGGGCGGCACTCTGGTCTTCTACGTGGACGGCGCGGAGCGCGCCCGCTGTGAAGGAACCGGTACCCCATCGTCCAACAACCGACAGTTCCTGAGCCTGGGGGCGACGCACGGCCAGATCGGACCGCTGCCGCCCGGCGGCAAAGAGCCGCCGATCTGGTTTTTCCCAGGTGAGATCGAGGACCCCGCCATGTGGTCGAGGAGCCTTTCACCCGCGGAGATCCAGGCGGTTCACGAGACGGGCGTCGATGTCAGCTCGGATGGCCTACAGGGCTATTGGAGCCTCAATGAAGGAGAGGGCCAGACGGTCTACGACCGCTCACCCGCGGCCAACCACGGATACCGCGGGGCTCAGCCAGCCACGGACTCCGCCGATCCGGCCTGGGTGGGGTAGCCGCAGGCGCCAACAGAAGATCCTCGCCGACCGTGACGAGGGAGCCATCAGTCCCACCGGTGCGATATCGATGTCGACCCTGAAACACGGAGCAGGCGGATCGGACCCTCTGTAGGCCGTGTCCTCGTCAGCGGCTCCGGCCGTGGCGCTCACACCGGAGGAGGCCGTGCGCGCGCGCCCCGTCTGCGGCTGCACCCGCGGACCTCTACCTGCGCCGCGGAGGCTGACGAACCGCTGTAGCAGGTCGAACCAGAAGGGGGCGCCCAAGGAGACCGCCAAACCCGTGATCAACCAGCCGGTGAGGCGCATCAGAAGTTGCCACAAGTTCCCGGCGGGGCACGAGGCGCCGAAGGGAAGCATGCACTTGATCCTGACGCGGGTCCGCTCCTCCGCGGTCCACCCCACGGGAAGCTGCGCCGCGTCGAGGGTGGCCTGACCCTGTTCTACCGAACATGCGCGGAACGTCCATGAAAATGCCTGCGAGTCGTACCGCCCAGCGGGTGGGCAAGCGCTCGGAACTCGGAACTGCCTCGCTCAAGCCCATCAGGTCGGGTCGACGCACCGATGGATCATATCGGTGAGTGTCGAAGGCGGCATCAACCAGGGATGAATACTCTTGTAGCAAACCGCAGCACAAGGCGGACGATCCTACATCGCGGAACCGAGATCCTGAATCCGGCAGTAGCCCAGGTCCGGTCCGCTACCCCACCCGGACCTCAAGACGCACACAGTTTATACGCAATCGTGTGCTAGCGTCCGTAGATCGTGGTTTCGGGGAACGTCAGAGCGAATCCGTACCACCGCGAGAACAGCTGAAGCGGCCGCTCGATCTCGATTCGCTCGCCGCTCGAGTCTCGGAGCACTCCGCTCTCGAGAACCAGATGCTGGCCGACTGTGACGAGGGAGCCATCGGTGGAGGCCGTCTGCTCCTCCGTGAAGAAGGCGTCCAGACCATACGTTCCGGGCTCCACGTAGACGACCAGACGCTTGCCGTCGAAGACATCGACGATGGCGCCACCGCCCGCTTGGACGACCTCCATCGGATAGAACCGTTGCTCTGAATCGGTCCAGATTCCGAGTCCGATATCCATCGTAGGAAGACGAGTGTCTTCCTTCACGATCGTGCTCCTGAAGCCGTCCCGCAGGAAGGGGATCCGGTCGGCGATCGGCGCGAACATGCCCCTTCGCCCCCGGACTGGACGGTCCGAGATGGCGACGGACAAGCCGGGATACCGGTCCAGTGCCTGCTTAGCCGTCATGTGCAGGAGATTGAACACGGGAAGCACGGACCCCTTGAGAGGGCCGTAGACCGCCCTGCCCGTGATGTGGTTCCAAATGGTCTCCGTTTCCTCGTCGGCGAGCATCGAGAGGCCGTTGAAGATGCCGCGAGTCCTGAAGTGGTGAACCTTGCCGTCAACCGTGGGAGTCAGACCGACCCCTGTGTTACAAACCACTCAGAAGGACACCATCCATGGCTCACCGTTGGTCTCCCCCTGGGCCACGTGGTGATACACCATCTGATCGGTGAGAAAGGCGAGCAGCCCAGCTGGGTGGTCCATGACGAGTACGCGGGTGTCACCCTGCAGCTTCTTTGCGGAGATCGCGTCCTGCAGCGGCTCGGTTTCAGTAACACGAAACGGCTCGAACCTCGAGCCGACTCCCACGCGCGCGATATCGATGTCGAACTCGTTGTCCTGCCCGCTGATGGGTGACGCCCAGAACGCAAGCGGGAGCGCCAGCGGGACCGCGGCTCGAAGGAAACGGACGGGACGCATGTACATGAATCGGACTCCTCGCGTTTTTGTGCGACGACGACGTGTGTTCGCCGTGATCACTCGAACTCTGGATGCCTCGGCTACACGATTCGTTAGCTGGCGGAGCAGCTGCCTAAAAATAGGGCCGCCAGCCTCCGGGCTCCGGCGTCGCCGCCAGGCCCATAGAAGGCATTTCTACCGCGCTTTCGGGTGGGGAGTCACGGTAGGTCGTGTTGCGGGATGGGACACGGAGAGAGGGGCGCGGGGCGCGGCCGATCGCCGTCGCGGCGCGAGGAGTGGGAGACGCTCGGAAAGCGGATCGGGACGAGGGGATGTTGAGACGGGCAGGTCGAGGTGGCCGAAGGGCTCAGCATGTCCGGGAGGACAGCGGGGGGAGACCCTCAGTCTTCGAACTCGTCGGGCAGCGACTGGTCGAAGCTGAATTCTGGGATGGGCTCGGCCTCGGCGGGATCGAAGGCCGGGGTCTGGTCGAGGAGGAAGTCTCCCTGCGGGGGGCCGCGCGCGGGCGAGATGGGCGGGGGTCTGTGGGGCAACTCGAGGTGCACGGCCTGGGCGAGGAACGTTGCGTGAACTTGAGCGGCCGGCGCTTTCATGAGCCTTCCACTCGCGCAGCTCCGTGAGCGTCTTGACCGGCCGACCCAAGCCTGGAGCCAATGCACCGCGTCTGATCAGTCCTTCAGGATCTCCCGAGCCGCGTTGAATCCCGGCACTCCGGTCACCCCACCACCCGGGTGCGTGCCGGCCCCACACAGGTAGAGCCGCGCAATCGGCGCGCGGTACCGGGAGGCACCTGGCACCGGACGCATGAAGAGCAGTTGGTCCAGTGTCATCTCACCGTGGTAGATGTTGCCCTCGGACAGCCCGAACGCCCGCTCGAGGTCCAGCGGCGTCATGACATGCCGCGCCTCGACGAGCGAGTGCAAGTTGGGGGCATACTCAGCAAGCGTTTCTACCGCCAGGTCGCCGAGCTTCGCGCCGGCCGCGGCGTCCCACGCGCCTTCCCGCAGCGCATACGGGGCGTACTGGAAGACGATCGACACGAGGTGCTTCCCGTCCGGCGCCACGCTGGGATCCGACAGCGACGGGATCGATACTTCGAGATACGGACGCTCCGAGACGCGGCCGTACTTGGCCGCATCATATGCCCGCTCGAGGTACTCCAGGCTCGGGCTGATAGAAACCACACCCTTCAGGTGGTCCCCCGCGCCGGGCTGGCACGTGAAGTCCGGCAAACCGCTCAGCGCGAGATGCACCTTGGCGCACACGCCTCGGTAGCGGATGTTGCTCACCTTGCGAGCGAACTCCGGCGCCATCTCACTGGGCTCCAAGAGCTCGAAGAACGTGCGACGCGGATCGGCGCTCGAGACGATACGCAGGGCACGAATTTCCGCGCCGCCGACGACCACGCCCACAGCCTGTCCACCCTCGACGATGATGCGCTCGACGGCTGTGCCCGTCCGAACCTCTGCCCCTGACTCCTCGCAAGCAGCCACGAGCGCTTCACTCAGTCGCCCGATTCCGCCCCTCACGCGCCGTGTCGGACGGATGACCCCCACGCCCGCGCCGACGTGATGATGCAGCAGCGTGTACACGGTCCCGCCAGCCATCGGACCCTGGCAGAGGCCACTCACGGCGGACGCGGCCACGGCTCCCTTCACGAGGTCGCTCTCGAACCAGTCCCCGAGCAGCTCGTACACGGACATCGGCAGAATCCGCATGACCTCGACCATGTCCCTCTTGCCGAGCTTGCGCAGCTTCATCCCGAGCTTCGCCGAGGCGATCAGGTCCCCGAGGTCGTTACCGGTCACATCCGGTGGAGTCGACGTCCACGCCGCTTCCAGGAAGCCGGCAGCCTTCCCTATCAGCTCGGTGAACGGGAGCCACGCGTCGGCATCCGCGGTCGAGATCTCCCGGATCGCCTCGGCCGTCCTGCGGGAGTCGCGCCAGAGCGTGAGCGGCGTTCCATCGACCACGGGAACGAACGCGCTGGCGTCCGCGTCGAGCAGCTCGAGCCCGTGGCGGGCCAATCCCAGATCGCTCACGACCGCGGTACTGAGTCCGCCGATCCGGTGAGCGCCCGTGTCGACCTTGAAGCCCGGGAATACCTCTTCGGTCGAGGCGGCGCCCCCGACCACGTCGCGCTGCTCCAGCACGAGCACTTTGTGACCAGCCCTCGCCAGGTACGCGGCCGTGACGAGGCCGTTGTGCCCCGCCCCGATGACGACGGTGTCGTAAGAGACGCTCATCGGGGTGCGTCCTTCAGAATCTTGAGCGCGGCCAAGCGCCCGGAGGCCCCCGTTACTCCTCCGCCGGGGTGGGTCCCGGAGCCGGCCTGGTAATAGCCCCGCAGCGGGGTGGTGTAGTCGGCGTACCCGACCGTGGGCCGCATGCAAAAGAGCTGATGCAGCGAGAGCTCGCCGTGAAAGATATTGCCGTCCGTGAGCCCCATGTCCCGATCGATGTCCCAGGGCGTCAGCACCTGCCGGTGCAGAATCGCGTCCGGGAGGTTGGGGGCGTACTGGGCGAGCGTGTCGACGACCGCGTCTCCGAATGCCTCACGCTTGGTCTCGTCCCAACCGCCGCGCAGATCCGACGGCGCGTACTGCACGAAGATCGACATGACGTGCTTGCCCGGAGGCGCCATGCCAGCGTCGATCATGGAGGGGATGATGATGTCCATGTACGGACGGCTGGAGAAGTCACCGTACTTGGCCTCGTCGTACGCGCGCTCCAGATAGTCGACGCTCGGGCTGATCGAGATCGCGCCCTTGTGCAGCGGGCCCACGCCCGGCTTGCACGTGAAGTTCGGGAGCTCGCTGAGCGACAGGTTCACTTTGCCGGAAGAGCCGCGAATCTTGAAGCGCTCGATGTCGCGAACGAAGTCGTCGGGCAGGTGTCTCGCGTCGACTAGGCCCAGGAACGTGCGCTTCGGGTCCAGGGCCGAGACTACGACAGAGGTGGCATACTCCCTACCGTCGTCCAGAACGACACCCGTCGCCTTACCGTTCTTCACCGTGACGTGAGCGACCCCGGCTTCGGTGATGATCTCCGCGCCGTGCGATCGAGCCGCGCTCGCGATCGACTCGCTCACGGCACCGGTCCCACCCTTGGGGAAGCCCCAGGCGCGCATCGCTCCGTCGATCTCACCCATGTAGTGGTGGAGGAGCACGTACGCGGTGCCGGGTGACCGCGGCCCGAGGAAGGTGCCGATGATCCCACTCGACGACATCGTCGCTTTCAACGCCTCGGTCTCGAACCACTCGTCCAGATAGTCCGCCGAGCTCATGGTCATGAGTTTGTACAGCACGTGGAACTGCTCGTGGCCGAGGCCCCGGAAGTGCTTCCCGAGCCTGAGGAATCCCATGAGGTCCTTGGGACTCATCGACGTCGGATCGGGGGGTACCATGGCGAGGATCGGCTTCACCGCCACCGCGAGCTGATACATCAGCTTGCCGAAGTCGTCGTACGCGTCGGCGTCCCGCGCAGAGTGCCGGTAGATCTCCCGCCGCGTCAGATCGTGATCCCCCCAACGCACGAGATAGTCGTCGTTCGGAAGCGGCGTGAAGGTGCTCTCGAGCGGCAATATCCGCAGCCCGTGCTTCGGCAACTCGAGGTCACGGATGATCTCGGGTCGCAGCAGGCTCACCACATAGGAGCACACCGAGTACTTGAACCCCGGATAGATCTCCTCCGTGACCGCGGCGCCCCCGAGCACGTGCCGCTTCTCCAACACCAGCACCTTCTTGCCCGCCCGCGCGAGGTAGGCCGCGGTGACCAAGCCGTTGTGACCACCCCCGACGATGATCGCGTCGTACCGGCTCGCGCTCATCCTGACACCTCCCCTCCCACCTTCGGGGTGCCGCGTTTCCGCTCCGGGTTGAAGAACTGTGACTCGACCACCCGAGCCATCGCCTTCTTCCGGTAGTGCTCGACGGTGACCTCCATGTGCAGGTCGGTGCCGACGCCGGCGTACCTGGTCTGAATGTGCGCGAGCGCGATGTACTTCTTGAGCAGTGGGGACCAGCAACCGCTCGTGGCGTACCCGACCTGCGTGCTGCCGCTATAGACCGGAACGCTCGTCCGCCAGCCCTCGGAGGGAAGCTGGGGCGGAAGGCCGACCTCTCCGTACAGCGCTTCGAGAGAATCCCAACTGACGTCGAGCCCCCGGAACTCCCACTCGGGCCCCCGCTCCTTCTCGGCGATCAGCGCAGCGCGTCCGACGAACCCCGCTTTGTCGAGCTTGACCGTCCAGCCGAGTCCCAGCTCGAAGGGAGACGACTTCCGGTCCTCGATGATCGCGCGATGCGCGGGCACGTAGTCGACGCCGATCAGAACCAGGCCCGCCTCGACGCGGGCGATGTCGAGCGCGAGCATGCCCGCGGGGAGAATGCGATGCGCGTCCCCTGCCTCGATCAGCCCATCCCAGAGCGCTTCCGCGTTGGCGGGCTCGGTCCAGATCTCGTAGCCGAGGTCACCTGTGTACCCGGTTCGCGTGATCTCGACGGGCACACCCCCGATCTCACCTTTCGTGAGTCGGAAGAAGCGCAGGTCATCCGCCACTCCATTCGCGGCGTCGTGCAGAATCCGACGGGCGTTGGGACCCTGGAGCGCCAGCGCGGCCAGATCGTCCGAGATGTCCCGAATCGAGACGTGCATACCGAGGGCATTGTCCTGCAGCCAGCGCAGGTTCGGTTCGGCCGAAGTGAGCCGGAACGAGTCGTCGGCGAGCCGAGCCAGCGTGCCGTCGTCCATCACCTTTCCGTCCTCGTCACACCAGGGTGTATAGAGCACCTGATGCAGCTTGCATTTGGTGACGTCGCGGGTCACGACGCGGTCCAGAAGTCGCTCGGCGTCCGGCCCCTCGATCCGGTACTTGTAGAGCGGCGAGACGTCGATCAGCGCGGCCGAATTACGGATCGCCCAGTACTCGCGGTCGTGGTGGAGCTCGTACGAGCTCGCCGCGAGATACCCCGACCAGCGGCGCCAATTCTGCGCCTGGATCAGGCGTGCCGTACGCGAATGGAACGGGGTGGTTCTCAACATGGCTGCGGAGTCTATGCCGCTTCTGTGACGTCGGAAAGGCCGGTAATTTCCGCGAGGTTGCCGCACCACCCACGTGCTCAGGACACGCCATGTCGACCCGCACCGCCCAGGGCGCGAAGACCCTCGCGCGAAGGTACTACACCGGTCAGGAGGTCTATGAGACCGAGACCCGGAACGTCTTCTTCGAGCGCTGGATCTACGCTGGACGCGCGAGTTCGCTCGCGGGTCCGGGCAGCTACTTCCTGTGCGAGATCGAGTCGGAGAGCGTCATCGTGCTCAAAGACTCCGAGGGCGAGCTCCGGGCGCACCACAACGTGTGCCGGCACCGCGGGACGCGCCTGCTCACCGAGCCTGAGGGCCAGCTCCCGAAATCCATTCGGTGCCCGTACCACGCCTGGACGTACGCGCTCGATGGCACGCTCATCGGTGCGCCATTCATGGACGAAGTGGACTCGTTCTGCGCAGACGACTACCCACTCAACTCCGTGTCGGTGGCCGTCTGGGAGGGCTGCGTCTTCATCAGTCTCGCCAAGAAGCCCGAGCCCTTCGAGCAGGCGTTCGCGCCGCTCATCGACAGATTCGGCTCGTGGACGATGGACGAGCTGGAGATCGCGCACAGCATCAGCTACGACATCCCCGCGAACTGGAAGTTGATCTTCCAGAACTACTCGGAGTGCTATCACTGTCCGAGCCTCCATCCGGTCCTGAACAAGCTCACGCCGTTCAGGAACTCCTCGAACGACCTGGTGGAAGGACCGTTTCTCGGTGGCCCCATGCGGATGTCGATCGACGGCGGCAGCATGACCATGAGCGGACAGACGTGCGCACCGTCACTCGGCAACCTCGATGGCGAGGCACTCAACTGCGTCCAGTACTACACGGTTTATCCGAACATGCTGTTGAGCCTGTTTCCCGACTACGTGCTCATCCACCGTATCGAGCGCTTGGCGCCGGACCAGTCGCGCGTGATCTGCGACTGGCTCTTCCATCCCGAAGCGATGGCGGCTCCGGGCTTCGACCCGAGCGGCGCGATCGACTTCTGGAGCATGACCAACGAACAGGACTGGGGCGTGAGCGGCCTAGCGCAGAAGGGCATCTCGTCACAGGCCTACACTCCCGGCCCCTACTCCGAGCTGGAGAGCATGGTAGCGGCCTGGGACCGGGAGTATCTGCGGTCGATAGCCTAGCAGCCTAGCGACCGTCCCCGACCGTCTCCTTCTGCTCCAGCCAGGGAATCTCCTGATCGATCCAGCGCGCGGCCTCCTCACCCTTCAGGTAGTGGTCGAACCACTCGAGGATGCGGCGTTGGTAGTCGGCCTGGTTCTCCTCCTGGCTGAGACCGTGGTCTTCACCGTGGTAGACGAGCATCGTGAGCGTCTTTTCCGCGCGACGCGCGACGTTGTACAACTCGATGCTCTGACGCCAATCGACGTTCTGGTCGGAATCACCCACCTCCAAGAGCAGGGGCGTGTTGAGCGATTCGATGTTGAACACGGCTGAGTTCCGCATGAAGGCTTCGGGATCGACGTAGTAGGGCACTTCCATGCGCTCCTGACCGACCTCGATGTGCTCCGACTCGGGAGCCCCCGCGACCCAGAAGATCGAGCCGTACATCGTGACCAGGTTGCTGATGCCCGCTCCCGCCACCGACGCGGCGAATACATCGGTATACGTCGGCACGAACTGCGCCTGGTAGCCGCCCCAGGAGTGACCCACGAGGCCAACCTTCTCGGGGTCGACCATGCCGGTCTCCACCACCGCCGCAACCGCACGCTCGAGCGTCTTCGCGGACGAGACACCCGGATCCCGCGAGTCGAAGAGGATGTCGGGCTGCAGGACGAAGTAGCCTTCGGCCGTCCAAACCGACGAGTTGTAGTAGCTCCGATGCGTCGGGACCGAGTACAGCTTGGCGTTCCGGGACCGAAATTCGTAGATGTACACGATCATCGGATACGTCCGCGATGGGTCGTAGTTCGCCGGATAGAAGAGCGCGCCGTGGAGTCGAACACCGTTGTGGTTCGTGTACGGGATCAGCTCCGTGTACCCCCAGGCGTAGTCTGCTTGGAACGGGTTGGTGCGGGTCACCTGGTGAGCCTCGGCGAAGTCGTCCCCCACGAAGTAGTCGGGTGAGTCGTCGAAGTCCTGCGCGACGTACGCGTACACGTCGGCACTCTTGGCCTTGGTGAGTCGCGCGACGTTGTCGTCCTGGTAGATCAGGCGCTCGACCCGGTCTCCGCGCAGACGGGCGACACCGTGGTACAGGGTCCATTTGCCACGGAGCGTGAGATATACGCCTTCGTCGAGGTCCACCGGATCCGCGTCCGGATCCAGACGCGCGATGCGGTGCACGATCTCCTCGTCGCGCCCGTCGGTGAGACGCCCGGGCATCCCCTCGACCGGCAGCTCCCACACGTCGAACTCATCGTAGACGAGAAGGGACGCGTCCCCGTCGGTCCAACCGCTCACACCGTACGAGGGCAACTCGGGCACGGGGTGATCATCTGCCATGTTCGCGAAGGTCCTGCCCGCGTGGGCCGACAGCGCGATCGTCGACCCGCCTTCGCGGTCGAAGGCGTAGAAGTGACCATCCCGGTAGTAGTGCACGTATCGTCCCATGTGGCTGGCCCCGTAGAGAGAGCCGATCTTCTGCGCGGCAAGCTGGCGCTCGCCGGTGTCTGGGTCGATTGCGTACAGGTCCACCCGTCCCCGGCCGAACATGCCGTCGAACGAGTAGGCGTCATCGTTGGTCGCGAGCACGAGTCGGCCATCGGCAACGACGCGGGGCCGGTCGAGTGTCTCGTCCGTCAGGCGCAGCGTGCGCGCCGAATCGAGATGCCACACGAAGAGGTCGTTCTGCCGCTCGTCGTCCTCCTCGTCACGCTTTTGAGTAGGCAGCGTCCGCTCGTCGCTGGAGCGCCAAATCTCCATCTCCGCGGGGTCGAGGCCGAGACCGTCCGAATCGTCGTCATCGTCGGTGTCCCCTCCGTCTTCCTCGTCGTTCTGGGCCCCTTCTTCTTCTTCTTCTTCGTCGTCGTCGGCATCGGAGTCCGAATCGGCATCGGAGTCCGAGTCGGTCTCGTCCTCGGAAAGCTCCCATTCCTTCACGCCGAAGAAGATCGATCGGCCGTCTTCGGCCCAAGTCAGCGAGCGGAAAGCGACGATGCGTTCGTCGAGCCCGATGGACTCGTGACCCGCCGGGTCGAGCTCGAAGCTCGCCGCCGATCCCGCGAGGTCACGCCACGCTAGCAGTACGTGGCCCGCTTCGTCGTGGTCTTCGTCCTCGAACTCGCGCAGCACCGCCAGGTCGGACGAATCGTCCCTCCAGGTCAGTTGCGCGTACTCGGACTCGCTCGAGTCGAGGCTCCTCACGCGGCCCTCGGAGGCGTCATAGAGCTGAACGCCGTTCCCTACCCCGTCGGCTCCGTGGACCGTAAACACCAGCAGCGCACCGTCATCCTGCCAAGCCCAAGAATCCACGCCCCCGAAGCTGACCCGGTCACCCGCGGTCAGCCCCTCTACGACGATCGTCCGAGTGTCTTCCGCCGGATAGCGCGCCATAGCCAGATGCGTGCCTCCGCCTCCGAATGCGAAGCTCTCGATCTCGGCGATCGTGCGCTGCTCGCTGGTGGCCAGGTTCAGGAGACCCAGATCGTCCCGCACTTCCCCGTCGCCGTCCTCGATCTCCTCCTCTTCCTGCTCGGACTTACCGATCGCGTAGGCCACCCACTGCCCGTCCTCCGAGAAGGCGGGCCGAGCACCGTACGCTACGACGATGACGGAGTCGGAGTTCGTCCGGTGGATACGGAGCTCGTTCTCTCGATTCACGCGGGAAATCGGTACCGCAAGCCACTCTCCGTTCGGGGACAGCGTACCGGAGCCCAGGGACTCCCACTGCCCGTAGTCCTCAGGCTGGACGGGGTCCCGGTCCTGAGCGTGGAGCGGAACCGCTAGCCCAGCGATCAAGAACGAATAGCGCAGCGCTGTGAAAGTGCTCGTCATCATCGTCGTTCGCACCCCTATGTCCGTATGTCCCGTGGTCCTTCGAGTGGCCGCCGTGTGGATGATCGCGGTTCGTCCGGGAAGCCGCCACGATCCCCCACGCTTGTGACCCCACCGACCCGACCGCATGTTGGCGGGACACGATCCAGAGGTCGTCCCCTCCCGCAGGAGCTCGTCATGAAGCCGTCACCGTCCCGCGCGCGCCAGCGGCGTTCCGCCCGGGCTCTCATGTCGGTGGTGGCAGCGTTCACTCTGTCGGCTTGCTCGACGCCCGCTCCCACTGGAGTTGCCGGCATCGCTCCTATGCCCTTGCCCCGACCCGCGAACCCAGCGCCGGAGACGGAGTGGACGACCCACGGCCTCGACCTCGCCGAGACGCGCTTCAGTCCGCTCGATCAGATCGACTCCGACAACGTAGACCGTCTCGGCGTCGCCTGGAGCTGGCGGATACCGAGAACCGGAGCGCGGCTCGAGGCCACGCCGCTGATATCGGATGGTGTCATGTACGCCACGGGACCCATGAGCTTCGTCTACGCGCTCGATGCCCGAACAGGGGAAGAGATCTGGCACTGGGATCCCGCCATCCCCGACGAGCCGGAGGGTGGGCCGAGCGTGTGTTGTGGGAACGTCAACCGTGGCGTCGCGCTTTACGGTGACAAGGTGATCGTGGGACTTCTCGACGGCCGTCTGGTGGCGCTCAATAAAATGGACGGCGCCGTCGAATGGGTCCAGCAAACCACTCCTCCTGGGGACTACAGCATCACCGGAGCACCGCGCGTGGCTCGCGGCAAGGTCATCATCGGGAATGGCGGGGCCGAGTACGGAGTGCGTGGCTACGTAACGGCGTACGACGCCGACACGGGTGAGCAACTCTGGCGCACTTATACCGTTCCCGGGAACCCCGCGGATGGTTTCGAGAGCGAAGCGATGCGGGTGGCGGCAGAGACCTGGAATGGCGAGTGGTGGATCATCGGCGGTGGCGGCACCGCCTGGGACGCGATGGTCTACGACGGCACCGCCAACCTGCTCTATGTCGGCACCGGAAACGGCGCCCCGTGGAACCGTGACATCCGGAGTCCCGGGGGCGGCGACAACCTCTACCTCTCGTCGATCATCGCGCTGAACGCCGACGACGGAGAGATGGTCTGGTACTACCAGACGACTCCGGGGGACGACTGGGATTACACGGCGACCCAGCCGCTGATGCTGCTCGACCTGACGATCGACGGACTCGAGCGCCAGGTCATCGTGCAGGCACCCAAGAACGGATTCTTCTACGTGCTCGATCGCCTTACGGGGGAGCTCCTATCCGCGGAGGCGTTCGCAGACGACCTGACGTGGGCGACGGAGGTCGACCCCGAGTCCGGACGCCCGATCGAGACCCCCGAGGCGCGCTACGGAATGAACCAGAAGGGCGCCTACCTGTCTCCGGGCCCCACTGGCTCTCACAACTGGCGACCGATGGCATGGAATGCCAACACCGGCCTCGTCTACCTACCCGCTCAGAACAACAGCTCGTACTACGAGATGGTGGAGTCGCTCGAATACACGCCGGGTCGGTGGAATACAGGGACGACGATCCGCCAGCGCGCGACGGAAGGGCGACCCGAGCGTCCCGCGCTGACCGGACCGCCGAGACTGTTGCTCGCTTGGGATCCGGTCACGAACAGCGAGGTGTGGCGCGTGCCGGGTAAGGGAGGGAACGGAGGCACGCTGTCCACCGCTGGGAATCTGGTCTTCTGGGGCACAGGGAGCATGATTGTCGCCTACGACGCGCAGAACGGCGAAGAGCTGTGGTCCGCCGAGATCGGCAACGGTACCGCGACACCGGCCACCTACGTGCTCGACGGACGTCAATATGTGACGATCGCAGGCGGAGTCGGGGGCAGAGGCGATCCCCCTCGTGTGTGGACGTTCACGCTCGACGCTCCGAGGGAAACTGACACGGGGAACTGACCCGGAGATCGGCTACGACCCGCCGGCCGGCCAGCTCCCCCGGATGGGGATGCGTGGCGCACACGATGGACGTGGCCGCACCGCAAGTGCCCGACGTGGCACCTCAATCCGTCCCCGGACCCTGGCGCTCGCGCGACAGACTCTCGACTATGCTCAGGGGCGACATCACATACCTCGAAGCTCTGTCCCACCCGGGGCATCGCAGACGTCGCCAAGGAGCACAATTCGATGCCAGAGCAACGCATCGTCCGGCCGATCACGACGCTCGCTGGACTGTTCGCCCTTCTGACGCTCTCGGCGGCGGACGTCGCCGCCCAGCGGTTTGTCCGTGCGGACTCCCTTCGACAAATCCAGTCCGTCGTACCGATGAGCGGCCCCCCGGGCACGCAGATCTCGGTCCGCTCGGACAACCTTCCGCTAGCCGCACGAGTGCACATTGCGGTTGGCATGCTCCACGCCGGCTTCGAGACGATCGGGCTGGCGGCACAAGGGGAGTGGGGGGAGATCAGCGCGTCGGTCCAGATCCCGGCGGGCGCGACGTGGGACCGGCCCCTCTACGTGATCGCTCTCGACGGCGTGTTCAGTCCGATCGGCATCTCGGATCCGTTCCACGTCACCGACGCCAACGGCATGATACGGCGCACGGGGCGCGTCACCGACGAGGGCGGGCCGTGTCTGACGCTACGAGACGAAAACGACCTGCTCTACGCCCTCTCCGGCGAGCTCGGGGCCTTCCGGGCGGGCGACGAAGTGGTGGTGGACGGTACGTACTCGGGAGCGAGCAGCTGTCGGGACGGCAGCACCATCGCGGTAGCGCGCATCGTGGCGAGGGACCGTCGCTGACGTCATCTCCGTCAGAATCCCCCACCGCGTCGTCCGTGACCCTCTGATATTCGGCCTCTGTTCATCGGCAGAGGATGCTGACGCCCGTTTCTATCTGCAACCACGGGGGCCATCACGGCGTCAAAGAAAGACGAGGCACGTCGCAGTATGCACGGGCCGAAGAGCGTACACGAGGTGGGGAAAGCAGGATGCCTGACGATCGACTCGCCACTGTAGCCAAGTCACTCGGGATGTCGCGGACGCTGGAGAGCATGGAGGCGCTGCGTCGAGACATCCGCACGGAGCTCGGTGACCTCCACCCGGACCGAAACGGAGGCGACTTCGCCAGCACCGAATCTCGGGAGCGCTACAACGAGCTCTCGGACGCGCTCGCGGAGCTCGACGGGGATACGGGCACGACGGCGCTGGTTCCAGTCGAGACAGTCGCCCCCATGGTTGCCGCGATTCTCGAGGCGCTCAACAGCTCGGGCCAGCTCGATGCCCGCAAGCCTTCTTCGGTCGCCAAGGGCGACGCGATTCGGGCCGAGGCCAAAGAAGAGGCCGCGTATCGTTTTCGGCTGTCACGCTACACGTCGGGCGTCGTCGGCATGCTCGCCTCGACGATCTGGCTCTTCCCCACGATGGTCAGCGCCTTCGGCGGCGAGGACGCGTCGACCGTGCTCGAGGCGTCGATCCTCGCGCCGATGTTCGCACACGCGCTTTTCGAGCCCATCTCGTTCGGAATCGGCCTCTACGCGTGGATGTTCTTCGCGCTCACATGGTTCATGGAGCAAAACGACCGCTCTCGCATCGATTGGGTCACGACCGACGCGGCGCGCAGCGCCCTCATGCGACGGGCGATCTCGCTCGCGCGAGCCCGCGGTGAGCACGACTCGATCACCAAGGCAGATCTGAGGGACGCCGTGGGTAGTCGTTTCCGCCCGATCTTCGCGCTACGCGCGCTCGGCGTGCGCGACGTGACCGCCTCGTTCCTCGATCGGGTCGTGGGCCACCACATCACCGAGCTCACCGCACAGGGTGCGCTCACGCCCTCGGAGTCGGCATCGCTCAGCCCGCGCTACACGATCGCCGAGTCCGTGACGAGCGAGCTCAACGCCGGAGTCCAATAGAGACTCTGCCTAGAAGATGTTCGCTTCCACGGCCACATCTTCTGTGAAGCGTCCGTGGCGGAAGGCACCCACATCCACGGTATGTGCCTCGCCATCGGCGACCAACTCCGAGACCGCCATCCCCGTCGCCGGTGCGTGCATGATTCCGTGCCCCGAAAAGCCACACGCGTCGATCCACGCGTGGGCACCGGGGTGGAAGCCGATGATTGGGCTGTTGTCCGGGCTCACGCCGTAGTAGCCCCACCAACTGCCTTTCAGATCGATCCCGAGATCTCCCCACCAGGGGAAGCGATCGACACCGGTGAGCAGCACGTGCTCCAACCATTCCTCTTCGACCCCCTCGGTGAAGCCATATTCCTGCTCGAGGTCGTCGAGCCCGAAGAGCACGCGCTTGCCCTCGCTGCGCAGGTAGACGCCCGTGGTGAGATCGATGGTCAACGGGTAGGTGCGGGTGTCCTGGATGGGGGCGCTCAGGAAGATCTGGATGCGCTTCGGGCCCACTGGCACTCCCAGACCGACCAATGAAGCGACGCCCCCGGACCATGCGCCACTCGCGTTGACCACATGGCCGCAGTGGAAGAACTCGTCTCCGCTGCGCAACTCCCACCCCGAGCCACGGGGAGCGATTTCCGTGACTGGCGTCGCGAGTCGATACGCCACACCGAGCTCCTTTCCCATCGTCACCCATGCGTGCGTGGCCAAGTGGGGATCGATCACGCCGTCCCATGGGCCGTACGTCGCACCCGCGAGGTCCTCCGCATTGAAGTCGACATAGCGCTGGGCCTCGTCGGTGTCGAGCACGTCGACCGGAGCACCAAGACTGCGTTGCAAAGCAACCGACTCCAGATGCCGGTCCCATCTGTCGTGCGGTACGAGCAGGAGGTATCCGATGTCCTGGTACCCGATTCTGTGGCCGTGCCTCTGCTCGAACTCCCTGTACACCGGCAGCGAGTGCATCGACAGCCGGATGTTGGCCTCCGTCGTGAATTGCACGCGCACACCGGCCGCGCTCCTCCCGGTCGAGCCCATCGCGGGAGCGACATCCTTCTCCAACACGATGACGCTGAGGCCCCGCGAAGCGAGGTGCCAGGCGCTCGAGGCACCGATGATGCCCGCGCCGATGACGACAACGTCAGCGGTGTTGGTGCTCAGTCCGTCCCCCCCAGCACTCCGAAACGTTGCAGCAGCGGCATCCCGCGCTCGAAGTCGTAGAACGTGAGCTGTTGGATGCGGAGGAGCGAGCGCCGCCATCCGAGGTAGGCGTCCAGGAAGTTGTTCGCGGTGTCGACCTGTCGCCGAAAGCTCTGAAGCAGGTCGAGCGCCGTGATCGAGCCCTGCCGGTAGAGCTCCAGGCTCGACGCGGACAGCTCGGTCGCCAACAGGAGATTTTGCTCCATCGCGACCGCTCGGTCCTCGAACTCTCCGGCGTTGCGCACCTGGTTCTGCACGTCGGACCGGATCGACTGTTCGGCCTGCTCGATGCGCAGCCTCGTCTGATCGAGCCCGATGCGAGACGCATTGATACGGGAGCTGCGCTCCCCCCAATCCCAGATGGGGAGGTAGGCGTTCACGTCGACGGTGTACGTGTTCGTGGGATCGGCCCAAATCTGATCGAAGATCGGGTCCTGCATCTCGCGGCCGTAGCTGAACGCCAGATTCATGCGGAAACCACGCCTACCCTTCGTTTCCTCGAGCCTGATCTCGTTCTCGCGAAAGTCGATGTTGAGTTGGCGTATGCGCGGGGTCAGCTCCATCGCGAACTGCGTCGCCTGCGCGGCATCGATCGTCACCGGCCGCACCGAGATGAGGGGGTCGAGCGTGATCGAATCCGTCTCGGAAAGGTTCAGCCGTGTGCGCAGGCTCGCCGCGTTCAGCCGGAACTCGCTCTCGGACTGCCGCACCTGCTCGGAGGCGTTAGCCAACTCGACCTGGATCTGACCCACCTCGATGGCCCGCGTCGAATCGGTGGCGGCGAGCGTTCGAGATGCGGCAACCGCCGCGGTCAGGTCGTCGACATGGCTGCGGTCGATGAGCTCCTCATACGCGATCTCGAAGAGCTCGAAGTAGTCGTCGGAGAGGTCGTCGACGAGCTCGACCACGTCGCGGTAGAAGCGCAACTGGGTGTCCTCGAGATCCAGCTCCGCGCTCTCGATATCGTTCTTGAGCCCGTTCGGCTGGAAGAGCGGCTGCGTGTAGCGGACGAAGTAGCGGTTGTAGTAACGCAGATCACTATTGCCGTCATTGTCGATCTGGCTGTAGCGGTAGATCCTGTTGTTCAGCGACAGGTAGCCGTCCGTCGGATATCCGAAGAGGATCACGGGCTGACGGATCGAGATCTCGGCCTCGAAGCGACGCGAGTTCTCGTGGATGATCTCCTCTCGTTGTAGCGTCGAGTTCCAACGCGGTGCGGCGACCGATTGGAAGTCCGGCGCCGACACGTTCAAGTCGATCCGCGACTTCAGCCGGGCGCGTTGCGCCTGCAGACTGAGGCGGGTCCGGTCGATGCTCATGTTCAGCTGCCTCACCTGGAAGCTGTTGCTGAGCGCGAGATCGACCATCCGGTCCAGCGTCAAGCGAACGACGTTCGCCTCCTGCGCTGCACTAGGTGTGGTGCCCGTGAAGAAGGCGACCGTGACGAGCACGGTCGTGAAGGTCCGAATACAGCGCGCGCTCAGCTCCATCATCCCAGTCCCCCTGTGTCGGATTGCCGTAACCCACAACGGTCGTTCTTTCGCGGCTCGAGGTGAAGCTCTCGACGACCCTATTGGGACATCTGGCCAATTAGGATGGGGGCGCGGGGGGTCAGTAGTGAACCACGGCCACGTCGGTACGCCCGAAGTCGTCACCCTTGAAGAGCATGGGCTGTCGTTCGGCCATGGCCACGCCGTAGGCCAAGCAGTCCCCATAGTTCAGCACCGCTGGATCGCCGACCCCCTTCCCGAAGCGGGCGTAAGCGAGTCGCGCCAGCTTGGCCGCGGGGATCGACATCTCGACCACGCGGACATTCATTCGCTCGAGCAGCGCATCGAGCGCCACTTCTCCGCCCGGCCCCTTCTTGGCGACCATGACGGCGGCGGCCTCCACCAGCGTTGGAGCTCCCACCAGGCGGACATCGTCGCCGGCTATCGCCCGCACCATCGGTGCCGCCTCCGGCTCTGCAAGGAGGATCGCCACCAGTGCCGACGTATCGAGCACCACGACTAGCCCGGCAGCCCGGTGACACCGTAGCCTAGGATCTCCTCGTTTGTCCGAGGATCCCGATCGGGCAGATCAGATACGAAGAGCTGAAGCTCTTCCACCTCTCTCAGCAAGAGATCGGGCCCAATCACTCGCGTTTCCGCGCTGAGCGTCCGCCGGAGGGCCGTGGTAACGGCATCAGTCAGCGACGAACCGGTCGCCTCCGCGAGCTCTCGAGCAAGACGGTGAGCCTCGTCGCTCTTGATGTTCAGTGCCATGAGTCCCCATCGGAGGTAGATAGGAGGAATATATTCCACCCTTCTACCTTCGGCAATGAACACGTAGGTATGCAATGAACAGGGTATGGAGCCGACCGGCCGCTTCCAAACACGGCACTCCGCTCGTCCCCCGGAGTACCGACTCGGATGAGGAAGCGAACTGGCTCGATCACTCTCGCGGTAGCCTGGCTCGGCGTTGCCTTGTCGGTTGGTCCTTTGCGCGCCGGCGTCCAGCAGACGCTCGCCGACGCCACCGCCACCCCTGAGGCGACCGCCGAGCTCTTCCTCCGCTCCGTACGGCTCATACGCTGGAGCACCGCTGCTCAATTCATCCACCCGGAGACGCTCGACCGATTCCATCAGACCGTCACGATGATCGCCGACTCAGACTCGACCGGCACCGTGCGCGAGTATTTCACAGCCACGGACTCCGCGGCGTATGCCGCGCTCGATCACGCCACCGTCTTCGACCGCGCCATCGGCACGATGATCGACGACATGCCCGGACTCATGCACGCGATCTACGACCGAGATGACGAAGTGATTGGGCATGTCGTGGAAGAGTCGGGCGAGGCGCACGTGGTCTACCGAACCACGGCTCGCATCAGCGGCGCCGTCTCCGAAGTGAAGGTCATGCAGCTGGACCGCGTCCCGGACGGATGGCGCGTCTCTTGGAGCGATGAGCTCGAGGTGCTCGACACCGCGCTGCGGGGCGCGGCGCGGAATCGGCGGCCGCCGGGGCCGTAGAAAGGAGAGAGAAGTATGGCCAAGAAAGCCTCGTTCGACATCACCACCGGCGTCGATCTGCAGGAGGTCGACAACGCAGTGAACATGGCCAGCAAGGAGATCGCCACTCGGTACGACTTCAAGGGCGCGAGCTGCACGCTCGAGTTCGATCGAGCCGCCGCGGTGGTCCGGCTCGATGCCGACGACGCATACCGGATGGAGGCTCTGCTGGGTGTGCTCCGCGAGAAGCTCGCACGCCGCAAGGTGCCGTTGAAGAACATCGACGAGGGCAAGATCGAGATGGGGTCGCTCGGCCGCGCGCGCATAACCGTCGGGCTCAAGCAGGGGATCGATCAGGAGACCGCGAAGAAGATCTCAAAGGACATCCGGGACCACGGCTTCAAGAAGGTCCAGGTCTCGATTCAGGGCGACGAGCTCCGGGTGACCGCCGGGTCGCGCGACACGCTGCAGGAGGTGATCGCGCTCGTTCGCGCCGGGGACTACGGCATGGAGCTGTCGTTCGGGAACTATCGCTAACGCCCGAACCCGCTCGCGACCTGACCAGCCACGAGACCACGCCGTGTTCAGGTGCGCGCTGTTACAAAGCCCCTACGTCGGTAGGTCGCGATCGGTACGCCGCATGACGGAGCGCGACGGCCCCCTCCCCTGAGCGATGCTTTCTGCCGAGGACGCGAACGTCGCGTTCGCAGGCTCGGAGGGAGAGAAGACGATGGGAACAAGACGGGAGACGCGCCCTAGGCTCGTGGACGACTGGGTCAGTCATCCGCCGGGCGGCGCGACGCTCTGGTGCCAACCCACTCCGCTACCGCGGACGAGCGGTGACGAGGGCGGAGTCGAGCGCGAAACAGCTGCCGCGGACGTTACCCCGGAAGACGAAGCGAGAGATGAAGGTGGTCCGCCGTCCCCACATGGCGGAGCGAGTGAAAGCCCAGTGCCCAGAAGGCCATTTCGACCGCTCGGTTCCTCCATTCCGGACGACCATTCGTTCTGAGGTCGAGCGCGTGAACGAAGCCGTCCTCCTGCTCGAAGTGGAGCGACGCTTCGTTCACGGGCAGGCCCATCGCGTAGTAGTCCTCGACGGAACGCCCCGCGTCGGTGATGACGGCACTCGGATCCACGAGGATCAGCGAGCTGGCGGCGACGCGCAGCAGCGGGTGGATCGCCGCGTACTGCGCCTGGATATCCTCGGACTTCACGTTGGCGCTCGCGACGTAGACGAGCGCGTATCCCGAGTACGCGATCGCGATCGCAATGGCGCCTCTCGTGAGCACCCAACGCATGCCCTTTCCCGCTCCGACCTTCCGGCTGAAGGCCCAGGCGTAGCCCACGAGAAGGAGCGTGGTGACGGTCACCGCCAACGCGAGCGCCGGCCAGGTTCCCAGCGCCCATTCGCGGTACGCGAAAACGCCACCACGTATGAGGACCGCAAACGGAAGGACCGCCAGTACCACGAGGCCCACGGCCCACTTCAGCGTCACGAACGGGAGCCTGCGCAGCCGGCTCCGCCGCGCTTTGCGCTGCCCCGACTGCTTCCGCTCCTCGTCCACCAGGCCGGTCAAATCGCCGTAGTCGATTCGCAGATCGCTCATCGGGACATCAGCCGCCCACTGGTGGCACGGCCTCCATCAGCATCTCGAACGCGGCGTTGAGCGCACGTCCGCCGGAGCGACTCGCGCTGTACTTGCCTAGACGCACGACCACCAGGTCGTGTGTCGGAATGATCGTCGTGCTCTGGCCACCCGCGCCACGCATGCCGAAGGCACTCGTCGGCAGCGGCCAGCCTCCATTGCCGTTCACCCACATGAACGCGCCTCCGTACTGGGGCCTTCCGTCTGTGACCCAGGTGGGCGCGAGTGTGCGCGCATACTCCACGTATCCCTCGGGCAAAATGCGCTCTCCGTTCCACATGCCATCCTGTAGATACAGGTTCGCCAGCCGCGCCCAATCGCGGGCCGGCAAGTACTCGTAGCCTTGGGCCAGGAAGTTGCCATAGGGGTCGGTCTCCAGGATCGCGTCACGGATTCCGATCTTGTCGAAGAGGTTGCGCTGCGGGAACGAGTGGTACTCCTCTCCCCTAGCTTCGACGGCCAAACGGATCAGATAGTTGGTCAGCACCGGATCGCTGTTCCGGTACCGCCCCACCGTATTCGGCTCCCACTCCTGTGGTCGCGTCGCAGCCCACGTGAAGGAGTTCGCCGTCCCGGTGTAGAGGTACACGTGGTCGGGATAGCCGAGCGTCGCGTCGTAGTCGGGGTCCTGCGGCGCCCGGATCCGGATGCCGGACGACATGCGCATGATGTCGCCGATGCGGATCGCCTGACGCGGATCTCCTTCGGACTGCCACTCGGGGACCGGCGCGGACTGCCACAGTTCGTAGACGCCCTGCTGAATGAGCACACCCATCAGCGAGCCGGTCAGGCTCTTGCCCATCGACCAGCTCTCGAGCGGGGTGTGCATGTCGATCCCCTCGCCGTAGCGCTCCCCGAGGATGCGGCCCTTGTAGGTCACGACGAGACCGAGCGTCATCGCCTCCGGAGGTCCGAACCCGACGTCGAGTGCCTGCTCGACTTTCGCCATGTCGACCTCGTCCGGCCACGGCTCGTCGGAGAGCAAGTCGCCCATGGGCCACGGCGTGGTCGCGGCTGGCGGGAGGTTCCGCGCTACGTCGGTCGGCGTGAAGTGGACCGAGTCCTCACCGATCGGCGACGTCACGCAGCCCTGGTTCTTGTACTTCTTCGCGGTGCGGGTGACGCCGTCGGGAAGAGTGAGCGAGACGCGCTGCGACGAGAAGTCGACGACCGTGTCGACGACGTGCGCCCGCTCGCTGAACGGGCTCGTAAAGCCCCCCACGTTGGCTGCCGCGTCTGCCGGATCTAGACCCGTGATGAAGACGGCCGAGCAGAGAATCTTCGCGAAGCCGGATGTGTGGTGGTGCAGGGCCTCCCCGGGCGGAGGACTGTACTCGGTGTCGAGCTCGAGTGCCGTCGCGCGGGCGATCAGTCCCTCGGTGGATCCATCCGAGACGGGCACCTCGGGTGCGTCGGCCGAGTTACAAGCCGCCGATAAGCAAGTAAGCGTGGCGAGCGTCGCGGCCGCGAGCAGAGATTGGCGCATTGGGACCTCCTCGTCGTGACGGTGCGACCGTCAACCTGCGGCGACCCGCGGAGCCAGACAAGCGTTTCGCGCGCACGCTCGACCGCCCGTGGTGAGTCGGCCCCAGAAGCCCTATCATGCGCGCCTGGACCGGCGGCGAGGTCGCCGCAGACCGTACTTCGGAGAGACTCATGATCTCGAGACGCCACTTCCTTGGAGCCTCCGCGGCCGCGGCAGCGGGCGCCGCGCTCACTCAGCCCGAAGCGCTGCTCGGGGCCGAGACTCCTCCGCAGGTTATGCCGCCGTCGATCGCACGCCTGAGCTCGTGGGCGGACCGGGCACACCCCATCACGACCGCGGAGCGGGCGGCTCGAGTCGAGAAGGCCAAGCGCCTCATGCGGGAGCACGGCCTCGACGCGCTCGTGCTCACCGGTGGCACGTCGATGGTCTACTTCACCAACGTGAGCTGGGGCGGCGGAGAACGCCTGTTCACAGTCGTCATCCCCGTGCGCGGCGACGCTTTCGTGGTCTGTCCCGCCTTCGAGGAAGAACGCGCACGGGAACAACTCGCTCTCGGACCCTTGGGCGGCTCCGGCGTCTATACCTGGGAAGAGCACGAGAGCCCCTATGAGCTCGTTGCCCAGGGTCTACGTGACCGCGGCATCACGACCGGCAAGGTCGGTGCGGAAGAGACGATGCAGTTCCGTTTCAGCGACGGCATCGCACGCGCTGCGCCGGCGCTCACGGTCGCAGACGCCACTCCGGTCAGCGCAGGCTGCCGCGGCGTGAAGGACGAGCACGAGCTCGCGCTGATGAAGCTCGCAAACGAGCTGACACTCACGGCCTACAAGGCGGCGTATCTCGCGATGGACGAGGGCATGACCCAGCGCGAGTTCGCCGGACTCGTCTCAATGGCTCACCAGCGACTCGGGTTCGCCGGCGGGGCGGGCGTCCAGACCGGTGAATGGTCCGCGCTCCCTCACGGCTCGATCACGCCTCAGGTCATCCGTGAGGGCACTATCCTGCTCATCGACGGTGGGTGCGCCATCGAGGGCTACCGCTCCGACATCAGCCGGACCTTCGTGCTCGGCACCCCGACCGACAAGATGAAACGCGTCTACGACATCGAGTATCGGGCTCAGACCGCAGCGTTCGAAGCAGCGGCCCCCGGAGTGCCCGCCGAAGATGTCGACGCAGCTGCTCGGAAGGTCATCGAGGACGCCGGATACGGTCCGGGGTACAAATTCTTCACGCACCGCGTCGGCCACGGCATCGGCATGGACGGGCACGAGTGGCCGTATCTCGTGAAGGGCAACAAGGTGCCCCTCGCGGTGGGCAATACGTTCAGTGACGAGCCCGGGATCTACATCCCCGGCGAGTTCGGCGTGCGCCTCGAGGACGACATGGTCATCACCCAGGACGGGGCCGAGCTGTTCACACCCCAGAGTCCGTCGCTCGAAGAGCCGTTCGCGAACTGGGAGCACTGATCTAGGATCCAGCTCAGGGCGATCAAACCTCTCGGACGACGCCCGCTCCCCGGGTGACGTCGGCCACGGCGCCTCGAAACGTGTCCAGTGCGGAGGCCGGGACGCCACACGAGTACCGTACCTCTGCTCCGTACTCCTCGGCTTCGACCGTTACGTCCGACTCTTCCATCAGCCGCTGCAGCGCATCGACGTCCGCGTAGCTGACGGTTACCTCAACGAAGGATCGCTCCACCCTCTCCTCGACGGGCAGGGAATCCAACAAGAGCTTCACCCCGCCCGAGTAGGCCCTGGAGAGCCCCCCAGTGCCGAGCTTCACGCCGCCGAAGTAGCGCGTGCTCACCGAGACGATCTCGCCAACGCCTCCGTGGAGGAGCGCGGTGAGCATAGGGCGCCCGGCCGTGCCGTGTGGCTCACCGTCGTCGCTCATGCCGATGTGGGCCGTGCTGCCGGGAGGACCCGCTACGAAAGCCCAACAGTTGTGAGTAGCGTCGGGAAACTCGTCGCGGACGCGCTGGATGAAGGCGTGCGCAGCGTCCGCGTCGGGAGCATGCGCGCCGGACGTGATGAAACGGCTCCTCTGGATCGTCTGCTCGACGCGGTGGACCCGCGCCGGAATCGCATGTCGAGAGGAGTCGGGCGACAACGCTATCGAGGCCTACCGGCGGCTCACCCCGCCGACATCCGGTCGAGGAATTGGCGTTCCGAGACCGTGAGGCTCGCCGCTCCATCGGCGTCGACCTTGCTCAGCAGGCGCACGACCTCTTCGCGGTTCAGCTCGTGCAGCCCGTCGACTGAGATGCCTTTCCATCGGGCCGCCGCGAGCCGGTCACCCACCATGCCCGTAGGCGTGGCGTTCGGGTTGAACTTCGCCTGGAAGGCGCGCTGCGCCGCCCCCTTGTTCCACTCCGACCACTTCAGGAACCCGAATGCGAAGGCGAGGCCACCGAGGTGGGCGAAGTGCGCCGTGTTCGACCCCGCCGACGGGTTGATGCCCGAGTAGAGCGACGCGATCACGAGGATGGTGGCGAGCAACCACGCCTCCACGGGCAGGATCATCCACAGGTAGATCTTCTCCCGCGGCCAGTACATGGCGAAGCCGAGCAGGACGCCATATACGCCGGCCGACGCACCCACCACCAGCGCCAGGGGCGAAAAGATCAGGCTGAACAGCGCCCCCCCGATTCCGGAGAGGAAATACAGCCAAAGAAATACTTTGGCTCCGAGCCGGTCCTCGAGACGCGGCCCAAAGAAGTACAGCCCGATCATGTTGAAGATCAGATGGCGCATACCGCCGTGCAGGAACATGTAGGTCACCAGTGACCAAGGCCGGATCAATACCTCCGGTGGGTACAGGACCATCATCCGGTACACCATCGGCACCGACGCCGACACGAAGTACATCGCGATGTTCGCGATGAGAAGGCGCTTCACCCACGTGGTCATTGGAAACATGCGACCCTCTACCCCACCCGACCCTCAAAGAGTTTCATTCGCGGCCCGACTTCAGGCTCGCACGAGTCAACCCATCCTTGCCGCGGCCGGCAAAGAATAGCGAATAGAGGACTTCGCCACCGAGGGGTCGAACACCGTATCCCTTTGTCCTGTCCTGACTTAAGGACACTAGAATTCGCAACCGTGGGCCGGCCCATCGCTTGCTGTAGAAGCTGACGGAGAACTGCGCCACTACTCCCGCATCAGATGACGACGAACAAGCTCAGACGTCTGGTCTATTCAACCGGCGCGATCGGCGCTCTCGGGGTGCTCGTATCGATTTCGGCGCTCGACCGAGTCATCGAGGCCACGGCGCGAGGGGACGCGGCGATCGAGGTCGGGATGCCCGCGAACGATGAATCGAGTCGCGCGACCCTCCTTCTCGGACTGTCCGCGACGCTGACGCCGCTGCTGATCTTTCTGAACGTCCTTAGCTTCGCGGTCTCCACTGAGGGCGAGCCGACCCACTACCGGGTCCGGCGCGATAACCGCGAAAAGCAGGCGAAGGACAACCGCGGTGTCTCCACCAAGGGCCGGCCCCGCTCTCAGTTCCCCTCACCCTCACCCTCCTCCCCAGGCTCACCCTCATCCTCATCCTCATCCTCGGCCGGTGCGGTCCAGAACTCGTCGTTGTCCGGGGCCTCCGCGGCGACCTCACGCGAGTAGAGCACCGCGTTGAAGAGCAGCTTGAAGGTACCGAACGGCTGAGCCCGCCACTGTGGCTTCAGACCGAGCAGAACGACCCGGCCGTCTCCGTATTTCACGTCGAGCGCCGCCGCGTACCCCTGCACGTGCTCCTCACCGAGGAAGTATCCGGAGAGGAGTGGTGACCCGTTCTCGGGGTACTTCGCGAGCACGTGCCCGTCGAAGTCCTCTGTGGTCGTGAAGACCGGGCTACCGCCGACGAATACTTTCGAGCGCTCGCTCATGCCGCTCATGACGGGGTGGGAGGGATCCACGAGCAACTCCACGATCGCCCCGCCGGCGAAGTACTCGGCCCGCGGCACGTCCTGGATCACGTTCTCGACCGGCAGATGCAGCTCGTCGATCACGAAACCGCTCGAGCGATTGATCGCGACGAGCGTGCCCCCGCTGCGGACGAACGCGTCGAGCTCCCGCACCCCTTCCGGCCCGATGCCTCCCACGTACCGGGGCGGTACGGAGCCGTTCGCGAACCCGTCGACGATCTGCCCGCCGCGCATGTCGGCGAGCACGATCACGTCGTAGCGGGAGCCCAGGTCGCCCGCTCTCACGTCCGCGCTGTAGAGGCTCGTGAACGGGATGCCGTACATCTCGAGGAGCCAGCGTGTCCAGCCTTCGTCCATGCTCGCGTTCCACGAGCGGTACAGACCGATTCGTGGCTGGCTCACCACCACACCTGCCGAACCGCCGCGCGAGGCACGTAGAGCGTACCGGCTTACGAGAGCATTCTGTGCGTTGCCCGACAGACCGGTGATGATCCAGCGGCCGCTCGAGCCGCCCGCACCCTCGGCCCCCGGGGAGCCAGGCTGAAAGCGGGCGCTGCCCCCGTTCCGCCACACCTCGGCAAGCGCCTTGTACGAGTTGTTCTGCGCAGGGTCGAGGAGCAGGGCCCCGCCGCCACCGGTCGCTACGCCCGGCGGCGGCACGATCGCGCGCGCGACCGGGTGGCTGTCGAAACCCACACCGGGAGGCGTGTCCCACGCCTGCGCATCGCCTGGCGCATCCCACGGCAGCGGGTCTGCGCGTACCTCGGCCATAGCGCTGCGCACCTCGTCACCCAACGGCGTACGAGCCTCGACGACCCTCACGTCGAACTGATATGGCAGCGTCCAGCCGGACACGTCGTACGGCTGTTCCGGGGGGCCCTCCGGATACTCGCGCAGATCGGGATAGTCCTGCACCGCAAAGAGTTGGTGCACGAAGTTCGCGTTCGCCTGGTCCATGACGATGACCCAGGTGCCGGCGGGATGGCTGACGCCGTCCACGGTGACCGAGCTGGAGAGCTGCCTGACGTCGATGCCGTTGAACGCGAGTCGACGCAGCATCTCGACGGCCGCCACGGGGTCGCGCTGGTCTTGGGAGATGAAATAGGCGTACGGGGGGCCGGCCCGGTACTTTTCGATGACGTCTCTGGCCGCCTGGAAGCGGTTGAAGAGCAGGTCGTTCTTGTACTTCGCCGCCACGTCGAGCACCGACACCGAAGCGGTCAGCATGTAGTCGACGGCGTCCCTGATGCGCCACCAGCCGCCCTCCCAGGGACTCGCGTACAGCGACTGCGGACGAAGATCGCGCTGATCCTCCGGGAAGTCGTTGATGGTGTAGAAATGAGGCGTCGCGTAGCGGTACAGACCTGTCTCGGTCATAAACGACGCGATGTTGTGGAAGTTGTTCGCGTGGTCCAAGAAGCCGGGGTACCAGGCGTCGAATCCACTCATGTGCACGGCGCCCTTCTGACCACGCTCCTCGAGCGCCTGCGCCATCGCCATCCCGATCAGGTTGACGGTGCGCCACATGAGAGGATGCACATTCGGGCTGATCGGCTCCGCGAAGGGCGGAATCCAGATGCGCGCCGGGAAGGGAGCCGTCTGGTGGTGGTTGTAGATGATCTGCGGCTCCCAATACCGATCCACGCGCGTCACCACCCGCGACTCGATCTGGTTGATCATGTAGCCGTCGCGGTTGTTGTCGTGCCCGATGTACTTCTGATACAGGAACGGCGTGCCCGCGACCTCGTACGGCGTGCCGAGGTTCTCGTAGTACCAATCCGACACCATCGTCTGGCCGTCCGGGTTGATACTGAACCACAGCACGAGGATGACGTTGTCGAGGATCGCGGCGATCTCCGGATCGTCGTCGCCCGTCACGAGGTCGTATGCGAGCTGTATCGTGTGCTGCGCGTGCGCGACCTCGGTGGCGTGCAGCCCCCCGTCGATGTGCACGATCGCCTTGCCCTCTTCGGCGAGCGCTCGCGCGTCGGCCGCGGTCAGGTCGTCGGTGGGGTACGCGAGCTGGTGCGCGATTTCCCGGTAACGCTCTGCGTTCCTGAGATTCTCGGCCGACGAGATCAGCGCGAGGTGCCACGGACGGCCAAAGCTCGTCCGGCCGATCTCGCGTAACTCGACGCGGTCAGAAGCGGCGGCGAGCCGCTGAAAGTACTCCAGCGATTGCTCGTAGTTGGCCAGCTCGAAATCAGAGCCGACCGAATATCCGAGCACCGACTCAGGCGTGGGGATCTGGGTGGCGATGGGAGCGGGAAGCGCCAGCAGGCACGCACCGGCGACGACAGTTAGGACCCGCATTTGGCTTTCCTGCGCTGAGGTCTCGTTCGAGGAGGCAGCAAAGTGTCCTCTCTGCCCGGGAGAAGCTACCTGCAGCAACCGCCCGCCGTGCACGAATTCGACTGAGCCCCAGCAGCCCGTGGCCGATAGCAGCCGCTACTCGTCCTCCTGGTCGTCCACTTCGTCTTCGTCGTCATCATCCCATTCGTCATCATCCCATTCGTCATCGTCCCAATCTTCGTCGTCCTCACAATCTTCGTCGTCCTCACAATCTTCGCCGTCATCGGGCCGGCCCTCGTGGTCATCCTCATCCGCCTCGAGCCTCCCCGGCGCGACATGCTCTTTGCAGATCACCTCGCTCTCTCCTCGGTCGGTATCTGGTATAGCTTGCGCATTTCGATCTGGAAAGTCACGTGACCGATCCCATGGCCCGCCACGAGCTTTCGAACCTTGTTCAGCACACGACTGTGATCGGTGGGATCATCGATCACGCCGTGCGCCGAGATCGCGACGAAGCCGCTCGTCAGGGTCCACACGTGCACGTCGTGTACTTCGTCGAGACCGTAGATGCCGGCGAGCGATGATGACGGCTTGCTGACGACCTCTGACCACTATCCGGGTCGCCCGGCATGCATACCTTGTCCCGCACCCCAGACGTGCTCGACGTCCCCACACCTATGACGCACTCGCCCAACCCACTGCTCTCGGCCGAGTTCAGGATTCCCTTCCACCTGATCAAGGCGGAGCACGTAGAGTCCGGAATTCGCCAGGCTCTCGCGGCGGCGCAGACCGAGATCGATGCTCTCGCTCGGCAGACCGGCACCGCGACCTGGCAGAACACGATCGAACGCCTCGACGAGATCTCGGAGCGGCTGAGTCGATGCATCGTGCCCGCCAGCCATCTCGTCTCCGTTGTCGAGACCCCCGAATTGCGTGAAGCGTACAACGCGGTGTTGCCCGAGATGTCGGCCTTCTGGTCCAGCCTGCCCCTGAACGCTGCACTGTGGAAGCGAGTCAAGACGTTCGCTGAGACGAGCGAGGCATTCGAGTTGACCGGCACGCGAAAGCGCCACCTGACAAAGACGGTTCGCGACTTCCGCCGAGCGGGAGCCGATCTCGGCGCGGAGGACAAAGAGCGTCTGCAAGAGCTGACGGTCGAGCTCGCCAAGCTGCAACAGAAATTCAGTGAAAACGTGCTCGACGCGACGGCGGCGTACGAGCTCAACATCACGGACGAGGGCCGTCTGGCGGGCGTTCCGGACGCGGCGTTGAGGCGGGCACGGGCGAAGGCCGAGGAAGACGGACTCAGCGGGTGGCTTCTCACGCTCGACTACCCTTCGGTAGAGCCGATCCTCAAGCATTGCCAGGACCGGGAGCTTCGCCTCGAGATCCACAACGCGTTCGTCACGCGATGCCGCGAAGGCGAGTTCGACAATCGACCTCTCCTGGCACGCATCCTGCGGCTGCGCGATGAGGTCGCTGAGATCCTCGGCTACACGAGTTTCCCCGACTACGTACTCGAGGACCGCATGGCCGGGAAGGGTGAGCGCGCCATCGAGTTCGAGCGTGAGCTCGTGGGCCGCACGCGGCCGTATTGGCAGCGCGACGTCGATCAGTTGCGCAGCTTCGCCGCTACGCTGGGCATCGACGAAGTGGAGCCGTGGGACGCCAGCTTCGTGATGGAGAGGCTTCGGAAGTCGCGCTTCGACATCGACGACGAGGTGTTGCGCCCGTACTTCCCACTCGACCAGGTACTCGACGGCCTGTTCGCCGTTGTCCGCCGTACCTTCGGATTCCGGGTCGAGAAGCGTGAGATCGAGGAGCTCTGGCACCCGGACGTTGACTACTACGAGATCTTCGACGAGTCCGACGAGCAGCTGGGGGCGTTCTACACGGACTGGTTCCCACGAAAGGAAAAGCGTCCGGGCGCCTGGATGAACGACTTCATCACGGGCGGGCCTCGAGAGGGCGGTTTTTCGCCACATCTCGGAGCGATCTGTGGAAACTTCACGCCGTCCGATGGCGACGGACCCGCGCTGCTGACGCACCGCGAGGTGGAGACCATCTTCCACGAGTTCGGACACCTCCTGCACCACTGCACGTCTCGGGTGGAGGTTTCGGGCCGCGCGGGCATCCACGTCGCTTGGGACTGGGTGGAGCTACCGAGCCAGCTCATGGAAAACTGGACCTGGGAGCGCGAGGCTCTCGATCTCTTCGCTCGGCACCACGAGAACGGTGATCTCCTGCCTGAAGAGTTGTTCGATCGCATGGTTGCGGCACGCCGCTACATGGGCGGCTGGGCGCAGATGCGGCAATTGTCGCTGGGCACGGTCGACCTAGCGCTGCACAACGAGCTGGCGCCGAAGCTGCGCGCGGACGCGGCCGGTGCCCCCAACGAAGCGGTCGACGAGAACCAGGGTCATGAGGTGATGGCATTCGGGGAGTCCCGTTTCGCGGACTTCGCGGTGCAGCCGCGTTTCGCAGAGCTGCACGGCCTTACCACGTTCACACACCTCTTCGCCGGGGAATATGCGGCCGGCTACTACAGCTACCTCTGGTCCGAGGTCTTGGATGCGGATGCGTTCACGCGCTTCAAACAGGAGGGAGTCTTCAACCGCGAGACCGGACGCAGCTACGTCGACTCCATTCTGAGCCGGGGAGATTCTGCCGATCCCGAGGACCTGTTCCGCGAGTTCATGGGACGCGACCCGGACTCCGGAGCTCTCCTGGAGCGGAACCTCGGTCCCCTGGGCGCTTAGAAACAAGCATGAAAAGACTGACGACGGTCGGAGTCCTCGCGCTCCTCGCGATCGGGGCGGCGGCGTGTGACACCAGCGGCATCGCGTACGGCGACGTGAACACCATCATCGCAGTGATGAGTCCGGAGCTGTGGAGCGAGGTGGAGGACGACGTCTACGGGGCTCTAGAGCCCACCATCCGCACGGTACGTGACGAGAAGACGTTCACAGTCACCTACCAGCAGCCCTTCGCGGAGTTCTGGAGGGATCTGCGGCGCTTCCGCCAGATCCTGCTCGTGGGGAGCGCTACCGATGCGGTAGTGGTCGAGGCGCTGGATCGCGCGCACGAGCGGATCAGCCAACCGGGCGTACATCAGCTCGGCGACGTCTGGGCTCACGGCCAGTCGATCACGCTCGTCTTGCTCCCGGAGGGTGGAGGAGCGGACGATCTGCGTCCACATCTCGCGGACGTGAACGAGCTGCTCGATGGTCAGTACCGCCAGTGGGTGCGCAACCGCATGTATATGTCCGGCGTGGACTCGGCGCTCGCGGACACGCTGCATGCCGAGGCCGGCTTCGCGCTACTGCTTCCCGAGGTGTACCGATGGAGCAGTGCTGATTCGGTCTATGTCTTCCGCAACGACAACCCCGATCCCGCCGAGCTCATCCGGGAGATCGTCGTGACGTGGCGGACACCCATCCCCTCGGACCTGCAACCAGAGGACATCCTCGAGTGGCGGGAGCAGGTCGTCGCCGGCTACTACTCGGAGCCACAGGTGAACGCGCTGGACAACGCACATGCGGAACCCTTTGAGTACCGCGGACGCTACGCGTATCAGATCCATGCCGAGTGGACGAATCCACCCGACCGCGGCTGGCCCGCAGGAGGCCCGTTCATCACGCGCGCGGTGCTGTGCGAGAACCAGAACCGCATGTACCTGATCGATTCTTGGCTCTACGCGCCGGGCAAGAAGAAGTACGAGTATATGATCCAACTCGAGACGATTCTGGACACGTTCCGGTGCGGAGCCGCCTGACGGGTCGACGATGTGGTCGTGCCGCCCAGATCGAGGTCGCGCGATGACCCAAGTGGCCCAAGCCCCTTCATCCTGGTCGCCGCCCGCCCTGCTCAGCCTGTTGGCCGCGCTCTCCCTGCCCCTCGGCGCTGCGGCTCAGAGCGCGAGCACATCAGCGATCCGGGGCACGGTCCGGACTGCGGACGGCGCCGCGGTCGTGGGCGCAGAGGTCCAGTTGACGCTCGAGTCTACGGGGCGCGCGCTACGAACGGCTGACAGGCGCTGACGGGCGCTTCGCGCTCCGACTGCTCCCGCCGGGCGGGCCGTACTTGCTTACGGTTTCGGGACTCGGATTCGGAACGGTTCAGGAGGGGGACATCCGGCTGCGGCTAGGAGAGATCCTCGACCTCGATATCACCGTCCAGCAGCAAGCGATCCCATTGGCGGGGCTGCGCGTCGAACTGGAGCGCGATGCAGTCTTCCGCATACCCCAGATCGGTCCGGCGACCTTCGTCGACCGGAGAACGGTCACGTCGCTGCCGCTCCTTTCGCGGGACCTGACCGAGCTCTCCGTGCTGTCTCCACTCGTAAGGACCTCGGACGGCGGCTTCAGCGTAGCCGGTCAGAACGACCGCTACAACGCGGTCCTCATCGACGGCTCGCTCACGAAGGACGTGTTCGGTCTGACGGCCGCGGGGACGCCCGGCGGACGAGCGGGCGCGCGCTTGATTCCGCTAGAGGCGGTCGCGCAGTACGAGGTTCTCGTCGCGCCGTTCGATACCCGATTCTCCGGTTTCACCGGTGGAGTCATGAACGCCGTGACACACACGGGAACCAACCGATGGGAGGCCGCAGGATTCGCGTATCTGCGCAACCCCGCGCTCACGGGCGACCTGACGGTCCCGGGTTTCACCGTTGAGCCGTCCGGAGTGTCGCGCGACCTGTACGGCTTCAGCCTCGGCGGGCCCCTCATCCGTGACCGGCTCCATCTCTTCGTCGCCGGCGAGCTCGAACAGCGCGGCCAGCCACCGAACGGATTCAATCTTGGCCGGGACAACCCGATCTTGACCCGCGTCAGCCAAAGCACCATCGACTCACTCAGTTTCGCGTTCGGCTCCACGTACGGGCTCGACATCGGTGACGCAAGCGACTATGTCCTGGAGCGGACGCTCGGCAATCTCTTTGCGCGCCTGGATTGGCGGATCAACCCTCAGCACCGGGTCAGTGTACGTCACATCTTCGCCGGTGCGGACGATGACGGGGCGCCCAACCGAACGGCGTTCGAGTCGTACGAACTCTCTTCGAACACCGTCGAGCTCTCATCGCGCAGCTACGCGACCACGTTGCAGGCGCTGTCCACGTTCGGACGGTGGTCGAACGAGGCGCATGCCACAGTGCAAAGGGTCACGGACGCGAGCGCTCCCCTCGCGAACTGGCCGCAGGTCGAGGTTGAGACACACTCGGCCTTCGACGGCATCGGTGTGAATCGAGCGGTGCGCGTCGGGTCCCGCTACTTCAGTCAGGCTGACGACCTGAAGCAGACGATGCTCCAACTCAGCGACAACCTCTCCGCCGAGTGGGGTGACCACACCGTGACGTTCGGCGTCGCGGCAGCGCGCTTTTCGATCGACCAGCTCTACCTGCCCGGCTCCGCAGGCTACTACCGCTTCGGGACGATCACCGACGTCGTGAACAACACGCCGCTCTACTACGAGCGCACTTTGCTCGAGAGCGGCGAGCCGTCACGTGTCGCGTTCGACGTCTGGGAACTGGCAGGGCACGTGCAAGACGAACTGCAGGCGACCCGCAACCTCACGCTCTCGTATGGGCTCAGGCTCGACATACCTGTCATGCCGGTGCGGCCCGACGAGAATATCGAGGTGCAGAGACTCTTCGGGAAAAGCACGAACGTGGTGCCCACGCGACAGTTGCTCTTCAGCCCCAGGGTCGGCTTTCGCTGGCAGAGCGACGGCGACCGCGTAACACAGCTACGCGGTGGCTTGGGACTGTTCGTGGGACGTCCACCTTTTGTGTGGGTGGCCAACGCCTACGCGAACACCCACTTGCGCACGGCGACGCTCGTCTGCGACGGGGGTCCGAACATCGAGGACAACCTAGGCGACAACCGCGCGCCGGCCTTCGACCCCGGTGCGCCCCCCTCGTCTTGCGTGGCAGGCACGCCGGGCTCGCTCCGCCGCACCGTCACTCTCTTCGACGAGAACTTCCAGTTCCCCCAGGACATCAAGGTCTCGCTCGGCATCGATCGGCAGATCACCGACCGCCTGAGCGCGACCGTGGGCTTCATCTTCTCGCGCGCGCTCAATCAGGTCTTCGTCGAGGACATCAACATCGGCCCGGCCGTCGTGGATCAACAGCACCCCGCATACACGCTCGGCTACGGCGGGCGCCCGAACTTCGGGACTCCGAGCGCGCTTGGGTACACACCGACACGGATCAACCCGGAGTTCGCGCAGGTCCTACACGTCACTAACCGCTCCGACGACTACGCATACTCGTTCTTGGGAGAGGTGCGCGGGCAGGTCACGGACCGCATCCGTTTCCAGGCCGGCTACGCGTACGCTCGTTCCTACGATCGGGCGAGCCTCACCTTCAACGACATCCTGTCGAACTTCGGAGCGAACGGCGTGCAGGGTCACCCGAACCGCCCCGAACTGGAGACCTCTCGCTTCGACCGACCCCACAAGGTGGTATTGGCGATCTTCGGGAATCCGATTCCAGGCCTCGACGACTCCGAGCTGTCGCTGCTCTACACGGGAGAATCCGGTCTACCCTACTCCTACGTATACCGCGGCGACGTGAACGGGGACGGCTATCCGGGCTTCGGGCCGGCGTTCGACCGGAACAACGACCTGCTCTACGTGCCGGAGGTGCTGAGCGAGGTGCCGATGATCGGGATCGTCTCGACGACCCTGCTCGGCAGTGCGATCGCGACCGAGCCTTGTCTGGGCGCATACGCGGGCACGACGATGCCGCGCAACGCATGCCGGGCACCATGGCGTAACCGGCTGGACGTGCGCATCTCCCACACAGTGCCGATCGGCCGCACCGACGTCCGCATCGAAGCGGATCTCGTCAACGTGCTCAACTTTCTCGGCTCGGACTGGGGACTCGTACGAGAGGCACCGAACACGATTCCGGTTCTCGAGCTCTATGAGCGGGACCCGTTCACGAATGTGCTGTACGCGAACTGGGCCGGAGGCATCACCACCCGCGTCAACGATCAGGGGGAAATCACTGCCCTGGATCCTATTCGTGAACTCGTCCCCCGAGTCGCAGTGGCAGGCGCAGATCGGTCTGAAGGTGACCTGGAGATAGGGCTCTACTCCTCTCGGCCATTCGCTTCATTCGGAACGGGCCCAAAGTGTCGCCTTGACAACACTTTACAATAAAACCTCGCCCGCAAGGCCCGTCTTTCCCCTCGCCGTCTGGCGCCGACTCCAGCGTGCGCTAGAATACTCTCGTCGCCGTCTCAGCACTCGCCGCCCAGACCCGCTGCATTGAGCTTCGTCCACCTCCATACGCACTCGGAATACTCTCTTCTCGACGGTGCCAACCGCATTGGCGACCTCGTCCGGAGGGCCAAAGAGCTCGAGATGCCTGGCCTGGCCCTCACGGACCACGGCTGCATGTTCGGAGCGTGGACCTTCCACAAGACGGCGAGCAAAGAAGGCATCACGCCCATCGTCGGCATGGAGGCGTATGTCGCCCCGGGTGACCGCCGCGACCGTTCCCGCTCTGGCCAAGGTGAGCGCGCCTACTACCACCTGATCCTGCTGGCTCGTGATCAGGTGGGATACAAGAACCTGGTGAAGCTCTCCTCCATCGGGTATACGGAGGGCTTTTACCACCGTCCAAGGGTCGATCGCGAGGTGCTCGCCAGGTACAGCGAGGGCCTCATCGTCTCGTCCGCGTGCATGGCGAGTGAGGTCGCGCGCCACCTCACGGCGGACAACTGGGACGGCGCGAGGGAGGCGGCAGAGTGGTACGCGAACCTTTTCGACGGGCGCTACTACCTCGAGGTGCAGGCGCACGACTCGGAAGGCCAGGCCGAGCTCAACCAGAACATCTTCAAGCTCGCCGAAGAGCTCGGGCTCCCCGTGGTCGCGACGAACGACGCGCACTTCCTGCGGCCGGAAGACCACGAGGCACACGACATCCTGCTGTGCATCGGGCTCGGAAAGGATCGCGACGATCCCGCGCGCATGCGCTACGACGAGGGCCTCTACTTCAAGAGCGCCGAGGAGATGGCGTCGCGTTTCCCGGACCGCCCGGACGTTATCGAGAACACGCTCAAGATCGCGGACGAAGTCGATCTCAAGTTCGAGAAGACGTACCTCCTCCCTGCATTCCCGCTCCCCGAAGGGCACTCGGACGAGAACGAATTCCTCGAGCACCTCGCGCTCGAAGGCGCGAAACGGCGGTTCGGCGACCCCCTCCCGACCGAAGCGCAGGAGCGCTTCGACTACGAGATGGAGGTCATCAAGGGCACCGGGTACGCCGGCTACTTCCTGATCACCCAAGACTTCATCCGCTGGGCTCGCGATCATGACATTCCGGTCGGGCCCGGCCGCGGGTCTGCCGCCGGCTCACTGGTCGCGTACGCCCTCGGCATCACGAACCTGGATCCTCTCGAGTTCGACCTGCTCTTCGAGCGCTTCTTGAACCCCGAGCGGATCTCGATGCCGGATATCGACATCGACTTCTGCTACGAGCGACGCGGCGAGGTAATCGAGTACACCCGCCAGAAGTACGGCAAGGACGCGGTCGGGCAGATCATCACGTTCGGCACCATGAAGAGCCGCGCGGTCATCCGCGACGTCGGCCGTGCTCTGGGTTTCGAGCCGTCCGAGACGGACCGGATCGCGAAGCTGATCCCGAACCAGCCCGGCCAGGCGTTCACGGTCCAGGAGGCGGTCGACGGCCTCAAAGAGGTGAAGGACTTCTACAACCTCGACGAACGCCACAAGCAGCTCTTCGACTACTCGATCACGCTCGAAGGGCTGGCGCGCCACGCGTCGGTGCACGCGGCCGGCGTCGTCATCGCCCCGGGCCCGATCGACGATTACGTGCCCGTCTCCGTGCCGACCGGGAAGAACGGCGGGAACGGTGACGACGCGATGGTCGTCACGCAGTACGACATGAACTGCCTCGATGACGTGGGCATGCTCAAGATGGACTTCCTCGGCTTGAGGACTCTCACCGTCATCCACGACGCCGTGGTGATGCTGAAGGCGAAGCACGGCAAGCTCGAGAATCCGGACACCGGCGACGTCTACGACACCATCGACGACATCCCGCTCGACGACCCCGCCGTGTACAAGATGCTGGCCCGCGGCGGCAACTCCGGCGTCTTCCAGTTCGAGTCGAATCTCGCGAACGACAAGCTGCGCGCGATGAAGTGCGACCGCTTCGAGGATCTCATCGCCACAAACGCGCTCATCCGGCCGGGGCCACTCGACTCGGGCATGACGGACGTCTTCATCGACAGGAAGCTCGGGCGCAAGGACGTCACCTACCCGCATCCGGATCTCGAGAAGGTCCTGGAGCCGACGTACGGCGTCATCGTGTATCAGGAACAGGTGATGCGCATCGCTTCCGAGCTCGCCGGCTTCACGCTCGGCGAAGCGGACGTACTCCGGAAAGCGGTCGGTAAGAAGATCGCCTCGCTCATCAAAGAGGAGCTCGGCAAGTTCGTCGAGCGCGCCGTCGCGCGCGGGGTCGATAAGCGTATCGCGTTAGAACTCTCCAGCCAGATCGAGACGTTCGGCAGATACGGCTTCAACCGAAGTCATTCTGCGGCATACTCGCTCGTCTCCTACCAAACCGCGTGGCTGAAGGCACACCACCCGGCCGAGTTCATGGCGGCACTGCTCTCGTCGGTGCTCGACAATACCGACAGCGTCGTGAAGTACATCAGCGCGTGTCGCGACCTGCCACGCTACCTTCCGAAGCTCGAGGAGGCGCTGGAGGTCCTGCCTCCGGACGTGAACGAGTCGGGGTGGAAGTTCACCGTGACCGAGGCTGGCAAGATCCGCTTCGGGCTCGGTGCGGTGCGCGGTGTAGGACAAAGCGCGGCGCACTCGGTGCTCGACGCGCGCCAACACGGGCGCTTTACGTCGCTCTTCGACTTCCTGGAGCGCATCGATATCCGCGCGCTGAACAAGCGAGCCTGCGAGGCGCTCATCGCAGCGGGCGCCCTCGACGACTTCGGCCACCGCTCGCAGCTACTTGCGGGGCTCGACGCCTCGTACGGAGAAGTCCAGGTCCGCCAGGCGGAGATCGAGGCTGGGCAGGCATCTCTCTTCGGGGACGCGTCCGAACTTCCCAGCTCCGCGCCAAGCCTACCCAACATTCCCGAGTGGTCGGAGCCAGACCGCCTCGCGCGGGAGAAGGCGGCGCTGGGCTTCTTCATCTCGGGCCACCCGCTCGACCGTTTTCGGGAGGTGGTGCGCGCGTTCGAGCCGGTCTCGACGGCTTCTCTGCAGGATCAACTCGGGCAGCCGGTCGACCTGCCGTGCGTGGTCACGTCGGTCAGCCGGCAGATCTCCCGGCGCGACAACTCGGAGTGGGGGAAGATCACCGTGGAGGACTTCCACGGAACCGCCACGGTGCTCGCCTTCCGCGACGTGTGGCAGACGTACAAGGAGGTCCTCGTCCAGGATGCCGTGCTCCTCCTCTCCGGCAAGGTGAGCGGGCGGGAGCGCGACGAAGAGGATCCACCAATCTTCCTCGACTCCGCGCGGCTCCTCGAGCAGGTCACGGACGCCGGCGAGCTCGCCGTGCAGATCGAGTTGGAGCTGGGGTCCGACGTCGCGGTGGAGGCATTCGAACGGGCGAAGCAGGTTCTCATGGAACACCCTGGCCCCTCGCCGGTCTGGGTCCTGGTGGGCAGCGACAACGGTGAGCCCGCCCCGCGGCTACGGTCGCGCTCGCTTCGCGTGGCCCCGAACGCAGAGACGCTAGAGGCGCTGCAGAAGCTGTTCGGGCGCGGAAATGTTCGGTTGGTCAGGACGGTCCGGTCATGACCAGGGACGAGATTCTCTCCGCACTCGGTATCGGAGAAGTGAACCCCGGTGGATTCGCCGGCGAATGGGTAGGATCCGGGCCGGATCTCGAGGTCTACTCGCCCATCGATGGCTCCCGCCTCGCGACGGTTCAGCAGGTCACCGAGCACGAGTACGACGTGATCGTCGACGAGGCATACGCGGCATTCCTCGAGTGGCGCAAAGTGCCGGCTCCGAGGCGCGGAGAGATCGTACGCCAGCTCGGCAACAAGCTGCGCGAGAAAAAGCAGACGCTCGGCGAGCTCGTCACCCTCGAGATGGGAAAGATCAAAGCTGAGGGTCAGGGCGAGGTCCAGGAGATGATCGACATCTGCGACTTCGCGGTGGGTCTCTCCCGTCAGCTCTATGGCCTCACCATGACGAGCGAACGGCCCGACCACCACATGCGCGAGCAGTGGCATCCGCTCGGGGTCGTCGGGGTGATCAGCGCATTCAACTTCCCCGTGGCGGTGTGGAGCTGGAACGCGGCGCTCGCGGCCGTGTGCGGTGACTCCACGGTGTGGAAGCCGGCTTCGGGCACGCCCCTCACTGCGATCGCGGTCACGAAGATCGCCGCCGAAGTGTGCGTGGAAAACGACGTCGATCCTGCGATCTTCTCGCTCACGGTCGGCAAGGGCTCGACGGTGGGCGACCGACTCCTCCACGACAAACGCATCCCGCTCGTCTCAGCGACAGGTTCGTGCGCCGTCGGCAAGCGCGTGGGCGAGGTGGTCGGGAAGCGACTCGGGCGCACAATCCTCGAGCTCGGCGGCAACAACGCCATCATCGTGACGGCGCATGCGAACTTGGATCTCGCGCTGCCGGCGATCCTCTTCGGCTCGGTCGGCACGGCGGGCCAGCGCTGCACCAGCACGCGTCGAATCATCGTGCACCGCTCGGTTCGCGACGAGCTCGTCACCCGCCTCGTGAACGCGTACGAGGGTGTAAGAATCGGCAACCCACTCCATGACGACACGCTCATGGGCCCCCTCGTCAACGCGCAGGCCGTCGACGACCTCCTGGCGGCACGTCAGAAGGTCCAGGATGAGGGGGGCGAGATCCTTTACGGCGGCGAGTGCCTAGAGGGCGACGAATACCCGGGCGGGTTGTATGTCACGCCTTGCATCGCAGCGGCGCAGAACCAGTACCAGATCGTTCAGGACGAGACGTTCGCGCCCATCCTCTACATCATCGAGTACGGCTCGGCCGACGTGACACCGGCCGAGGCAGTCGCACAAATGGACGAGGCACTCGATATGCACAACGACGTTCCGCAGGGGCTCTCCTCCTCGATCTTCACGGACAACTTCCGCGAGGCCGAGTATTTCCTCTCGCACCGTGGCTCGGACTGCGGCATCGCCAACGTGAACATCGGCACCTCAGGTGCCGAGATCGGTGGCGCGTTCGGTGGTGAGAAGGAGACCGGTGGTGGACGTGAGTCCGGCTCGGACGCGTGGAAAGCGTACATGCGTCGGCAGACGAATACGGTGAATTGGAGCACCGAGCTGCCGCTGGCCCAAGGCATATCGTTCGACGTGGGCTAGTGTGTAGCCCTGTCCCGAGAGCTCATCTTGCGCTGCGACACGCCCCACTGCAACATAATCGGTTGCGCAATGTAATCAGTTGCGCAACAATATGCCTTGCATATATGTTCCCCCATGAGCACCGCCATACCTGCCCGTCGTCCCCCCGACGAACGGCTGTCCATAGAGCGAGCGCGCTCCGCTTGGCATTTACAGGTATGCCGGGCTGGGCTGGGATCTGATCGAGCGGTCGCGGCTATTCTCGATGTCTCTCCGTCTCAGATTTCTCGCTGGCGGCGGGGCCAGGTCCCCGACCCCGACAACTCGGATCGCCTGGCGGGCCTGTCTTTAGTGGTGGAGATGCTCGATCGCTGGCTCGAGCAGGAGGCTGTAGAGGGCTGGCTCAGCGGGTCCAACGCCCATCTCCAGGACCGAGCTCCCGCCTTCCTGATTCGGCGAGGGCATGTGGCGGACGTCATCGGCGCCATCGAGGCGGAGAAGGCTGGTGTCTACGCCTGACAGGACCCAGTTGGAGCTGTGGCGGGTCTTCCCCTGGGACGCGTCAGCCAAGAGCGGCGCCCGCTTCTCTCCCTCCCATGTGCCGGCGCCGACCGGGCGTGGCCGGTTCGATCTTCCCAGGGAGCTTTCCCACGTGCTCTACCTCGCCGAGTCCCCGGAGCATGCGGTGGCTGAGATGATCCAGCCGTGGCGTGGAAAACGAATCGGAACGGCGCACCTCGTACGAGCGATGCTCCCGTTGGCGCTGGTTCGCGTCGCCGTGGACATCTCCGGCACCTCCATCGCGGATCTGTGCGATCCTGAGGTCCTCTTGAGGACCGGTGTCGCCCCTGATCGCTCCGCGTCTCGGCGCCGGGACGCGACGCAACCTCTGGCTCGACGTGTGTGGGATGGGGGATTTGCCGGTCTGCGCTGGTGGTCGAGCTTTTGGGGTGATTGGCACACCTGCACCCTCTTCACCGCGCGTGCGGCAGCCGGCATTTCCTTCGACGAGCCCGAGCGCTTGGCGATGACTCACGCAGCCGTGACCGGGGCCGCCGAGTGGCTCGGCATCGAGCTGGCGGGCTGAGGCGCAGCCACACAGGAGGTCGTGGCGCCTGAGATCCTGCGCGCCGCCGTTGCGGGAAACTGGTCGTCGGCCTGAGGGTAACGCTGTATTGGGCACGCACTGAATCCGGCCAGATGGCGGTTCGCCGGGTATCCTAGGTTGGGAGTTACTCATCACAGGGATGTCGCCCATGGCCAACACCCATTCCAGCCCTCATCCCAGCCGCTCGCAGGCGCTCGAATCGTGCGTCGAGGATGAGGTCCTCGAATGGTACCGCATGAGCCCGGATGAACGGTGGGTGGCGAGTAGCCACCTGTGGGCCACATTCCGCACACTAGGAGGTAGTCTTGAGCCCGAACCCGACCTCCAAAGCCCTTTCGACGATGCGGGAGCACGGCGTTCAGGCGCTCCTGATGGGCGGCCAAGCGTGCGTGCTCTACGGCGCAGCGGAGTTTAGTCGGGACACCGATTTCGCGGTACTGGCCTCACCGGAGAACCTTGCCTGTCTTCAAAGCGCCATGGGCCATCTCAACGCTGCGGTGATTGCGGTGCCGCCGTTCGATATCAGCTATCTCGAACGTGGTCACGCAGTTCATTTTCGGAGCCAACACCCCGAGGCGATGGGTCTGCGCATCGATGTGATGACGCGGATGCGCGGCGTCGACGAGTTCGACGTGCTGTGGAATCGGCGTACCACTTTCGACCTAACCGGGCTCGGCGCGGTCGAGACTTTGGCGCTCGAGGATCTTGTTGCTTCGAAGAAAACGCAACGTGACAAGGACTGGCCGATGCTGCGCCGGCTCGTTGAGGCGCACTACCATCAGAACTACGCGTCGCCCACCCCGCCGCAGATCGAGTTCTGGTTTAGAGAACTCCGTACTCCGGAGATCCTGGTAGAGAGCGCCGCCAGGTTCCCTGACGAGATCCGCGACCTGGCGTCCGAGCGCCCCCTCCTGCATGAGGTTCTCTCTGGCGACCTCGATCACATCCGTGCTCAACTCAACGCGGAGGAGGTTCTCGTACGCACGCTGGATCGCGCGTACTGGGCGCCACTAAAGGCCGAACTCGAAGAGCTCGGCGGAGTAGGTCGCGCTGAGGCGTACGGCTGAAGGCTACGAGCTCGGCTCCATCCGCTCCCGAGTCGGCGTGATCCGGTCGATCCGGAACGAAGCAAGTCGGTAGATCACGTCGTCTCCGGCCGCTCTGGCCCAGCGTTCGGACGTACCGGTCCCGATGGTCACCTCGGCGAGCACGTTCCCGTCCGCGTCGAGCGCAACGGTCGTCCCACCGCGCTCGCTCTGCGCAAGCGAATCGGCTTCGCTGAGGATCCCGGCGGCGATGAGGTTGGCGAGCTCGGACAGCACCCCCCTCGCGGTGTTGCTGTTCGTCTCGGCGCCTCCCTCGAACGTCCAGAGACTGTCACCCCGCACGAGCACGTATGGTTCTCCGTCCCGCTCGATCTCGACGCGTGCGACCGCGCTCGTATCGATGCGGATGATGCGCCTGTTCTGCCAGTCCGCGAGCCGGCGCCGCACGTGCGAGCGCAGATCTCCTTCGGCTACATAGACTTCGTCCTGTCCCGGCAGACGCACGTACGACGTACCGAAACGAGGGCCTTGGTCGCCGACCACGAGCGCGCGGGTCTCCCCGCCGACATCGATTTCGAGCGTCGCCGCGCTGTCGTCGGCGACACCCATGCGGCCGTGGTTAGCGGGGTTGCTCGCGACGAGTCCGCCCACCTGGAGCCCGGTGACCACGTTCCAAAAGCGGGTGACCGTTCCCGAGTCGGCACGGAGGTCGTTGACGGTCCAGGCGCCCGCGCCTCCGGCCAAGACGACCTCGCCGGACGCGCTCGACATGCGAACCTCGGTCACGGTAGCCTCCGTAACGCCGTCGAAGACTGCCGCGATCTCTCCGCTGGCACTCGGAACGCCGCCGCCGCCGCCTGACAGCAGCGTCGCGATCGCCCACACTGCCACGACCACGACAAGAGCACCGACGAGCTGCTTCAGCGTGCGTTCGCTCATGCCACGATCCCTCCCCAGCGGGCTTCCGCCCTGCGTCGGCGCCCGGTGATTCGGACCGCGCCGAAGAGCACGAAGGCGAGCGGAATCCCGATGAGATTGCCCCACTTCAGGAACGTGCGCGTGAAGTCGGACTGAAATACCAGGTTCGGGGGCGTACGATTCTTCGACCGGATGCGAATCAGCGCCTCGTCCTGTGCGAGCCAATCGATCGAGTTCGCGAGAAAGACCAGGTTCGTCGGGTTCGACTGCATGAACTGCGCTTCGGCGAACGACGCGTCGCCGACCACGACCAAACGGCCGGACGCCTCTCCCTCGGCCGGTGTGACCGCCACAGCGACCGTGCGAACCCTGAGCTCCTCAGGCGGGCGACTCCAATCCTGGTCGGGTATGATCGGCGCCATGGGGCCCTGCACGGCGCCTGCCGCGGTCGTGGTCCAGAGCGGCGTCACACGTGTGCTATCGCGCACCTCGAGCTCGGTCGCCCACGCGACGGTGAGGGAGTGGAGTCCGCTCGTGATCGCATGATCCGAACCGGGAACCGTGATCGGCCACAACGGATACGGTGCGATCACACTGAACAGGCCACGCCGTCCCAGATTTACGTGCTCACTCGACTGAAGATCCATCAGCATGCTGCCCGTAAAGCCGATCCCGTTCTCCTCCAGCAAAGGTTCCAGACCCGAGCGGACTGGCATGGCCTGTGCAGACTGCGGGCTCAGCTGAACGGCTTCCAGCAGCAACAGCGCCGCGCCACCCGCGGCAACGAAGTCACGCACGCGCTGCACCGCCATGCTGTCCAACATCTGTGTGGGGCCGGCGACGACGAGCACCTCGGTCGAGTCCCGGGAGATCGCCGCCGCCGAGTCACCCGCGATGTCGATGGAACGGAAGTCGTACCTGTCTGCGAGGCTCTGCGCGAGCCCCGGGATCTCCGCAGCGGTCTTGGCCCCGAACCCCCGCACGAACGCGACACCGGCCCTGCTTTCGTTCGTCATGCGGTAGATAGCCGACGCGATCCGGAACTCGAGGTCGTCCGTGCGCAGAATGATCGGCATGACTTCCTGCTCGTCGGCGTACACGATCGCCAGACCGTAATAGCCACGCCGGATCTGGAATTCATCTTCGCGCAATACGTTGAACTCGACCGGGAAGATCCCGAACGAGGAGGCCTCGCTCGCAGCGTCCTCGTCGTCGTCCGGATCCACGTCGGTAACGACGAGGTTGCCGTTGGACGCACGCCGCATGTCCGCGAGCAGGTCTCGCACATCCCTCAGCTGGAGTTGGAGCTCCGCGGGCAGTTCGGCTGACGCGAAGAGCTTGATCTGCACGAGGTCGTCCAACTCCCCGAGCAACTCCCGGGAACCGTCCGCGAGCGTATACAGGTTGCCCGCGGTGAGATCGAGGCGACCACGCACGTGACTTCCGAGCAAGTTCAGCGCGATCACCAGCGCGGCAACGACCGCCGAACCGACCCGGAGTCGCTTGAACTCGTCGCGCTCCGGGCTCAGGCGCTCCCGGCTGACCGCGCCGACGGCGAGCATCAGGAAGAGCCCCGTCGTGGACACGAAGTAGAGCACGTCCCGAAGATCGACCACTCCTCGTGCGACGTTCTCGAAATGACCGAGCACCGAGAGCCGCGCGAGAGCCCCAGAAATCGACGGTGGAAGCCCGATCTGTACGACCGGCAGGCCGATCAGAAAGAGCGCGAAGCTCAGCGCGGCCGCGATGATGAACGCCGTGATCTGATCGCGCGTGATGCTGGACGCCCAGAGCCCGATCGCCACGAACTGCCCCACCAGGAGCCCAGCCCCCAGGTACTGTGCAAGGACGATGCCCGCGTCCGCCTCGGAGACCATCAACATACCGATCGAGGTCGGCACCGTACCGGCTAGAGCGATGAGCACGAAGGCCCAGTTGCCGAAGAACTTGCCGAGCACGAACTCGCTCTCGGAGAGCGGCTGGGCCATGAGCCACTCGAGCGTGTTGCCGCGACGCTCTTCAGCCACCGCGCGCATGGTCGCCGCCGGTACGAAGACCGCGAAGAGCAACGGCAGCAAGTCGAAAAGGGGCCGCATGGTCGCGGTCCCGGACGCATACATCGTCCGGAACGCAAGGAAGAGCGAGAGGCCCAGAAAGGCTACGATCAGAACGTACGCCGTCGGCTGATCGAAGTAGCCGCGCAGCTCGCGCCGCGCGATGGTCCACGTTCCCCGCATCACACGTCTACCTCGCTCTCGCTGGCTTCCTCACCGACGTTCTCGACATCGGCCTCAGACTCACCCTCGGGGTGTCCGACGTCCCGTCGGCCGGTCGAGCCCGCGGCGCCGTCCGACGTCAGATTTCGGAAGACCTGCTCCAGGGTCGCCCGCTCGCGATGGAGCTCCCACAGGGTCCAGCTGCTGTCCCGCGCGAGCTCGAAGATGCGAGGCCTCAGGTCCTCCTCACCGTGAGAGTCGAGCACCACGCGCACGCGGCCGTCCACTTCCTCAGAGGAGTGACCAGAGACCCCGGGCAGCCCCGCCAGCGCGTCGGCGACTCCCGAGCCCACGGCCTCGACCACGTAGCGCACGGCCCCGGCCAGGCTGGCGAGCAGCTCCTCCACGCTCCCATCGGCGGCCAGTCGACCCTCGTTGAGAATGACGAGCCGCGAGCATGTCGCCTCGACCTCCTGCATCACGTGCGTGCTCAGCAGCACCGTGCGCTCGCGGCCGAGGCTCCCGACCAGACGGCGGATCTCCACACGCTGGTTCGGGTCGAGCCCCTCCGTCGGCTCATCGAGTATGAGCACCTCGGGCCGGTGCAGGATCGCGCCTGCGAGACCGATGCGCTGCCGATACCCCTTCGAGCACTCCCCAATGGGCCGATAGAAGACCTCGCTCACGCCGGTCTCGTCGACCGCGTCCGCGATGCCCGAGCGCGCCTCATCCAGGGAAAGCCCCCGCAACTCCGCGACGTGCTCGAGGTACTCCGCGACGAGCATCTCGTGGTAGAGCGGGTTCGCCTCGGGCAGATACCCGACCCGGCGCTTTGCCTCGGTGAGGTCGTCAGCTATCGGTGCGCCGTCGAACAGCACTGCGCCCTCGTCCGGCTGAAGCGTGCCGGTGATCATGCGCATGGTCGTGGTCTTGCCGGCTCCGTTCGGGCCGAGGAAGCCGACGACCTCCCCGCGGTCGACCGTGAAGCTCAAGTCGTCGACCGCGGTCACCGCACCGTACCGTTTTGTAACGCCCTCAACTGAGATCATCTACACTCCATATGCAGCGAACCAAGTCAGCGTTTCGCCCAAAGATCGCCACGTCCGTCGCCACGAAAGCGCTCGATACTACACGTACTCCATGGGCTTGTCCACTGCGACTTTCGACGCGATCGCGAGCCGCTTCGTTGCCCGCGCGGAGGGAGGAGCAGCGCCGCCGTGCGTCGCGTCTCGATCAGCCGACTTCGCGTGCGATCTCTGCAAACCGGCCTGCCATCTTGGGACCGGCGCCCTCGTCCTCATGCTTGAAGAAGATGAAGGCGCGTTCCCACTCCGGGGCGGCCACACTCCGAGCCCATCGCTCGAGGTCGCCATCGTCGTACGTGGGCCTGCGCAGACGCAGGTATCCCCAGGGGGCTGTGTGCACGATGGGCTCGTCGTCTCCCGACTCTTCGGTATCCGCGCAAACCAACGCCATCCCACGGTCGCGCAGCAGATCATACACTTCGTCGTCGTACCAGCTGTCGTGGCGAAACTCCCAAGCGGCGGGGGTGCCCTCCGGCAGCATCCCCAAGAATCCGGAGAAGCGCTCGATGTCCTTCTTGAAGTTCGGAGGCAGCTGGAAGAGCAACACGCCCATGCGATCCCCGAGAGAGCCGAGCGTCGACAGCAAGTACTCAGTCGCTTCCTGCGACGCGGCTTTGAGGCGCGCGAAGTGGGTGATCTTGCGAGACGCCTTGATCGAGAACCTGAAGCCGTCCGGCACCTGCTCGGCCCAGCTCTCCAGCACCGATGTCTTCGGCAGGCGATAGAACGTGGCGTTGATCTCGACTGCGCCCAGGCGCTCCCCGTAGTAGGAGAGCATGTCTTTGTTGGACAGATCTTCGGGGTAGAAGCTGCCCTTCCACTCCCTATAGCTGTAACCGCTCGTACCGATGTGTAGCTCCACATCCACCTCCGTGATCGAGAGGATGCCTGTGAGAGGCGCCGTGAGGCAAGCGACCCGGGAAGCCTTGCGCGCCGAGCGCTCGAGACGAACGCTTCGATGCACGCAGTCTCATGATCGTCGGCTGAGCCGGCTTGGAGCGTGACTATGAAGAGCTCTATCCTCCCCGCCTTCGCGCTGGCCCTCGGCGTCCTGCTCACCGGTCACGACGATCTGCTCGCCCAGAAGCGGCGCCTCGGATCCCTGGACTTCCTGAACTCGGGGACGCCCGAAGCGCAGGCTTCCTTCCTAGACGGCGTGCTACTTCTCCACTCCTTCGAGTTCGGTGATGCAGCGACCGAGTTCAGGAAGGCCCAGGAGATCGATCCCGACTTCGCGCTGGCATACTGGGGCGAGGCAATGACGTACAACCACCCGCTCTGGCGGCAACAGGACAAGCCGGCCGCGCTGGTCGCGCTCGGGCGGTATGCGGCGAGTGCCCAAGCCCGTCAGTCGAGGGCTCCCACCCAACCGTGAAGCGGCGTATCTCGCGACGCTCGACGTGCTGTACGGAGAGGGCACCAAGACTGAACGCGACGTCGCCTACATGGGGGCCATGGAGCGGCTCATGAGCGCGTATCCCGACGACCTCGAGGCGCGCGCGTTTTACTCGCTCGCGATTCTCGGGAGCACGGACGGCGAGCGAGACTTCACGACGTACATGCGAGCTGCTGCGGTGGCGCAGTCGATCGTCGGTCTGAATCCGAACCACCCTGGTGCGGTGCACTACATCATCCATGCGTTCGACGACCCTGTGCACGCGCCTCTGGGTCTACCGGCCGCTCGTGCCTACTCGGGCATCGCGCCCGATGCTGGACATGCCCAGCACATGACGTCGCACATCTTCTTGGCGTCGGGCATGTGGGACGATGTCGTGGCGGCGAACGTCCGTGCGCGCGATGTCCAGAACGGTCGCAACGCCGAGCTCGGCCAGCCCTCGAACCCGTGCGGGCACTACACGTCGTGGCTCCACTACGGTTGGCTCCAACAGGGCAAGATAGACCACGCCGAGCGGGGCGTAACTGAGTGCCTACAGCGCGTACTCTCGGGAGCCAACCTCGGCGAGGTGAACTACTTCGTGAACATGCGCGCCCGTCACGTACTCGACCTGGGCGACTGGGATGCAGCAGAACGCTTGAGCGCGGACGTAGATCACCCCGGCTACGACTTCATCACGGGCATCGCGGCCATCAGGAAGGGGGATCGAGATACCGCGCAGGAGATGCTCATCAAGCTGGGCTCCCGCCCCACCACCGAGAATCCGCGGCTTCGCATCGCCCACATGGAGTTGGCGGCGCTCATCGCCTTCGACGGAGGCGACGTGGATCAGGCTATTGGACTGCTCACTGAGGCGGCCGTGCTGGAGGAGACCCTCCCGATCGAGTTCGGTCCTCCGGCGAGCCTGCAACCACCGCACGAGTTGCTCGGCGCGGTCTACCTGATGAGTGATCGTCCCGCGGAGGCAGTGCTCGTTTTCCGGAAAGCGCTCGAACTTGCGCCGCGGCGCACCAGCTCGCTGGTCGGGCTATCCACGGCCGCGACCGAGGCGGGAGAAGATGCCGCGGCGGCGGACGCCATGGCGCGGCTCGAAGCGATCTGGAAGGACGCCGATCAGGCCTTCCTGCAGCGCTTCGGCTGGCCCTCGGGGTCGCGCGACTAGCCGCTCCGGCCCAGAAGATAGGACCTTCCGGGTGGCGTTTGCCGGCCCGACCCCCGAAACTTGGACCGCGCGCCGGCCGTCGTGGTATGGATCGGGCGGGCGCCCAAGTCTTCATTTCACAGGACGGTCTCGCATGGGCCCAGAAGTCTGGGTCAGCCTCGCAGTGGTATTCGTAGCGGGTGGAGCCATCGGCTCCGCCGGCACGCTGCTGACGCAGTGGATCCTCCGCAAGGTGGACTTGGCGTCCCCACCCGGGGAGCTCGGGGCACCGGAGTACCGCGTGATGCGCAAAGAGCTCGCGGAGCTGGGACGTCAGATGCGCAATGTGGACGCGCGACTGGACTTCACGGAGCAGCTACTGGGCGGTGCGCTCCCGCTCGCTCCACCGCCTAGCCGACTAGCCCCGCTCGAGGAGGAGCCAGAGGCTGAGGGAAGCGCAGGGGAGGGCGACCCGGGGTAGAGCGCGTGCGCCGGCGCTCATCCTTCGGGCTCACCAGCCATCGAGGTCCTCGTGAATACGCCACCACCGCGCACGAGGGGGCGACCCGGCATTTCGCCCGTTGCCGAGCCCTCCCGGATGGCGAACACGCCGTTCACGAGCACGTGAACCGTGCCCTCCGAGTACTGGTGTGGGTCCTCGTACGTCGCCATGTCCTGCACCCGAGTCATGTCCAGCACCACGATATCGGCGGCCATGCCCACGCGCAGATAGCCACGATCGGTCCAGCCGAGAAAATCAGCCGCTAGGCCGGTCATCGAGCGCACGGTGTACGGCAGCGTGATGAGCCGCTCGTCGATCACGAGGTCCTTCAGCTTCTTGGTGAAGGAGCCGAACGCCCTCGGGTGCGTCACCGGTCGCGTCGGACCGGGGTCCCTGCCATCGGTACACGTCATCATCCAGTCGACGCCGGCGAGGTAACGGGTGTTCTCCGGATCGTAGAGGTCGAGGTTCATGACCGAGGCATTACCGGTCCGCAGAATCCGTCGGGCCGCCTCGGGCGCGGTGAGTCCCCATTCCGTCGCCACGTCCGCCAGCGTCTTGCCATTCAGGTCGGGCCGCTCGTCCACGAGGAGGATGTGGTCGGCCCCACCCCGGATCGCGAGCATCTCCCGGGTCTGACGATCGATGATCGAGAGTGTGTCGGGATCGTCGAAGCGGCGGATCATCGCGGTGTCGCCTCCGGCGACGACCCAACTCGGGACGGTGTACGAGCGCAGGTTCGACTGGGTGGCCGTATACGAATGGTGGGCTCCCGCGACTTCGACGCCGCGCGCCCGAGCCTCTTCGATGAGCGCCGCCCCCTCGGGGGCCCGGCCGTAGTTGTGAGCGCCCTGGACGTTGAAGTGGCTGAAGATGACCTTGGTGCCGGCTTCCTCCCCGATGCGAATCCCCTCGGCGATCGACCTCAGATACCCGAACGATGGGTACGACGCTCCGAGATCTCGGTCATGGGTGTCGTAGATCGCCCCTTCGTACTCGGCGGCGACGCGATTGAGCTCGATGACCTCTTCGGTCTCGGCGTAGTTGCCAGGTAGGTAAAACAGCCCGGACGACAGCCCGTAGGCCCCCTCCTCCATGCCCTTCCGCACGAAAGCACGCATGGCGTCGAGCTCCCCGGCGGTAGGCGGTCGGTCCTCCATGCCGATCGCGGCCCGACGCGCCGCGTTATGCCCCACGAAGAGCAGCGCGTTCACGCCGATACCGTCGCTCGCCCACCTTCCGAGGCGGGCGGCGACCTCTTTCCCGCCTCCGCCGTCGACGCCCAGCACGACCGAGGTAATGCCCTGATAGAGGAACGCGCGCGCGTCCCGCCCGTGGTCCGTGTCCAACTCGGCGTGCGAGTGCATGTCGATGAAGCCCGGCGCAACCGTCAGGCCGCGGACGTCCACCGTGTCCGCCGCGGTGATGCCGGCCGCGGCCGCGTCACCCACGAAGGAGATCCGACCACCCGAGACAGCGACGTCGGCCGTGGCGGCATCCGAGCCCGAGCCGTCGAGAACCGAGCCCCCCACGAGAAGCACGTCGACGAAGTCGGCGTCAGCTGCGCACGCACTGAAGACGGGCGCGAGCAAGGCGAGGGCGGTGAAACGGAGCGTCTTCATCGAGTTCACTTCCGGACGGAATGGTGAATTCGTGATAGTAAGACACGAGTGCCCCGGCCCGCTACACGGCGGACCGGGGCGCTCAGCGACGCTGGAACCGAGCTACTTCGAGCGCTTCTTACGCGCCTTCTTCGGCTTCCGCCCCTGATTGGGATGCTCGAGGAACTTCCACGTCTCGCCACGCCGAAGCATGTAGATGGTGCTGGGCGATACGCCCAGCTTCCGAGCCCAATCGGCTCCGGACTTGCGCCATCTGTCGGCCTTCTCGTCCCAGTCGTCCAGGACTCTTCGGGCCTGCTTCTCGGTCAACTCGGCATGCGGAGAGTTTGCTCCGCGGAGCCACACGTTCGATCCGTACCACCGATCCACCTTTTGGATCGGACCACCGATCTTCCGTCCCGTGTGTCCGAGGCAATAGTGGCGCACCTGATCCACAGAGAACGGCGGATGCATCCGCGAGATCTCCGCGTACAGGTAGCCCTCCTCGGCGAGATCCCTCCACACTCTCACGAGGGGCCCGTCGGGCTTGGCCATGCGTCTACTCTCCTGCAAGGGGGGATAGTGTCGAATAGGTTGTTGTCGCCCATATCCCCGGGCGAAGAAGGAAGTTCCGCATCAATCGCGCCGTATGCAACCATCCGACGTTGAAGCACGCCGACGTTCCCAAAAAAACGTTCTGCCACTTGGCCTGCCAAGATCCGGCACAGCCTAGGCGCCGCCCGACTCCCCGCTCCCGGACTTCATCCGATGGGCAAAGCGTTGACGGAACTTCCCGAGCTTGGGTGCCACGACGACCCGGCAATACGGCTGCTCCCCGTTCCTCCGGAAATACTCGTCGTGGTACTCCTCCGCGGGATAGAAGGAAGCGAGCGGCTCCACCGTCGTGACGATCGGGCTATCCCAGGGACCGTCACGGTCGAGCTCCCTGATCACCTCGAGCGCGATATCGCGCTGCGTTTCATCCTCGTAGAAGATGGCGGAGCGGTACTGCGTGCCAACGTCGTTGCCCTGACGGTTGAGCGTCGTCGGGTCGTGCACACCGAAGAAGATCTCGAGCAGTTCACCGTAAGAGATGACTTCGGGCTCGAACTCGACCTGTACGACTTCGGCGTGACCGGTGGTGCCGGTGCACACCTGCTCGTACGTCGGGTTGGGCACGGCACCGCCCACGTACCCGGACTTAACCAGGCTGACGCCCTCCACGAGCTCGAACACGGCTTCGATGCACCAAAAACAGCCGCCCGCCAGCGTCGCACGTTCCACGCCTGTCACCTAGGAGATCACCTTCTTCTCGTCCTTCTTCTCGTCCTTCTCGTCGTCCTTCGGGCGCTCCCACGGCGTCCACTCTATGCCTCGCACGTACTTCTGGATCCAGCGGATCTCCTCCACGTCACGGGTGCGTTGGTGGCGCGGCTCGCGGAAGCCGTGCGGCTCCCTGGGAAAGCGTATGTAGCGGGCGATCTTGCCCTGATCCTTGAGAGCCTGAAAGAACATCATGCTTTGCGGCTCCGTGTCGGTCCGGTCGTTCATCCCGTGTAGGATGAGCGTTGGCGTCGTGACGTTCGCGACGTGCGTGAGAGCCGACCGCTCACGCCACTCGTCCGGATTCTCCCACGGGGTACCGCCGATGTACCAGAGCCGGACGTCGTGGTTGAAGCCCGGCCCGTACTCGGACGTCCAATCCGAAACCATCGCGCCTATGGACGCACCTTTGAAGCGGTCCGTCTGCGTGACCGTCCAGCCGCCGAGGATGCCGCCATAACTCCAACCGCGCAGCCCCAGCTGATCGGGATCGGCGATGCCCCGAGCGATGACCTCGTCGACACCGGTCATGAGATCCGCGTAGTCTCCACCTCCGATGTCCTGCGCGTTCCCGCTCAGCAGCTCGTCGTCGTAGCCAGAGCTCCCGCGCACGTTGGGGAAGAGCTGAGCATAGCCAAGTCCCGCCCACACGTGGTTCTGTGTCGAGAACGCATTCCGGAAGACCCCCGCCGGTCCGCCGTGGATGTGCAGCAAAAGCGGCAACGCTTCGTCGCGGTCGTCGTTGGGCAGCATGAGAATGCCCTCGATCGCGGTTCCATCCTCGCTGGTCCACTGAATCAGCTCGCCCTTCCCCAGCGCGATCTCCTCTTCGATCCATGGGTTTGCGTCCGTGAGGCGAACGCCGCCCGTGCCGTCGGTCGGTCCGGTCCACACGTCGGTCGGCGTGTCGAAGCTCTGAAAGACGTATGCCATGTGCGTGCGATCCCGCGTGAACGAACTCGGCGAGAGCGAGCCGAACGCGGACGTCACTTTGACGACGTCGCCTGATGCGACATCGAGGCGGAACAGGTTGTTGTTGGTGCCCTGCAGCCCGCTGAACAGGATGCCGGACGCGTCCGGAGTCCACACGAAGGTGCCGATATTGCCGTCGAATGCTCCCGAGACCATGCGCTTGTCGCCACTCTCGGGATCCATGACCCAGATCTTGTCGAGCACGAGCTCCCACTCGCCGTCGGTCCGAGCGGTGTATGCAAAGCGCCGACCGTCCGGAGCCCAGAGCAATCGACTCTCCGGTGCGCGGTTCTCGGTGAGCCGACGGATCTCGCCGCTTTCAACGTCCAAGAGCCGGATCTCCGAGAGATTCCGCTGGTTTCGCCGATTCTCGCTGCGCGAAGTGAAGACGATGCGGTCGCCTGCGGGTGAGACCGCGAACGAGGCGATGCGGTGATCGACCTCGGTGAGGCGCTTCTCCTCTTCCGACGCCACATCGATGACCCAGAGGTTGTTCCAGGTCCCGTCGCGCTGGCCGTTGGCGCCCTCGTCCACGAAGATCGCGTCGTCTCCGTCCTTGCGAGCCTTCTCTTCCTCCTCGCTCCGAGCCTCCGGCGCCACGAAGAAAATCTTCGACCCGTCTTGGGACCATTGATGCGAACCCACGGATGCCTTGTGCTTGCTCAACTGCTGAGCCTCGCCACCGTCGGTGCGGATGAGGAACAGCTGCGTCTTGTCGTCGATGGAACGTGTGAACGAGAGCGTACTCCCGTCGGGCGAGAACTGGAACCCGTTGCCGCCCTCTTCTCCAATGAAGCGGTAGGGCTCGCCGCCCTCCGTCGGAACCCGCCACCAGGTCGTCTTGCGTTCGTTCTCGTCCCAGTCGAGCTCGGACTTCGAAAAGAGAACCCAGCTACCGTCGGGAGAGATGGTGGCTCCGCCGACTCGGACCATGTCGAGGCCGTCGTCGGTGGTCATCGCACGGCGCTCCTGCGCAGAGGCAGGAACGACCAGCAAGAGCATCACGGGGAGTAGCGCGAGCTTCCGCATGGGGTCTCCTAGTTACTTCTCCTAGTTACCTGGAAGCAGCAGGGTCTATCTTCCAAAGCCGCCGCACAAGACTCTCCGAGGGGGAGCGAGCAGATGTCGACCGCCCGCTACGTCATCGCTGTGCTTCTCGTGATCAGTCTCCCGCCCGCGATCGTGTGGTGGTACGTGATCCACCCGTTCGTCGGTTTCTGGCGGAAGATCGGCAAACCGATCACATACACCGTGATGACCGTGCTCTTCCTCGGCAGCGTCGTGGGGCTGTTCGCGGTCCGTGACGCGTTGGTGCTCACCGACCTCGGCACGAGTTGGATCATGGTCGGCGTGGCCGCGGTCCTCATCATCCCTGCGATCTGGCTCGCGATCCTGCGCGCGAAGTACCTGAGCTTTGGGATTCTCGCGGGAGTCCCTGAACTCGACGCGGACGGCTCGGGCGGCAAGCTGCTCAACCAGGGGATCTACGCCGTCATCCGTCACCCACGGTACGTGGAGATCGCGCTCGGCACGCTCGCGTACGCGGCATTCGCCAACTACCTCGGCGGCTACATCCTCGCCCTGCTCACGATCCCGGGCATCCATGCGGTCGTCGTGATCGAGGAGAAGGAGCTCGCCGAGCGATTCGGCGAGGAGTACGAGGCGTATAGGGCGAGCGTGCCACGATACATTCCCACGCGAGACGCGTAGCTCGACTGCCGTCAGCGAGGGCCGGAAACGATGTCGACGTCTCCAACGTCCGCGATGGGGTTGTACCCGATCCTCAGGTAGATCGCGTTCGACGTCGGGTTCGAGAGGTCGGTGTACAACACGCAGAAGCTCAGGCCTTGCTCGAGCAAGAAGGCATGCCCCGCATGCCGGTTTCCCAGCCGCCGCCCTTCAGCGCGATCCACGCCGACGCGACGGCTTCGGCGGAGTCGTCCGGTCCGAGTACAGCGGGGATCTGATCGTAGACTTCGGCGATCCTCTCGACGATGTCCCCGGCCGCCTCCAACGGGATCGAGGTGATCAGCAGTTTGTGAGGGGGGTGCGGATCGCACATCCCACGACGTCACCGTCCTGCTCCACCGTGCCGAAGAGCACGTCGGCACCGGCGGTTCCGGCGTCCCTACGCGCATAAGCCAGACTCAAGTGGAGGTTGTGCTCGGCCTCACGGGCCAGGAGCCATGACTCTGCCCGCTCTAGGAAGTCTCCCGGGCTCGCATGACGGACCAGCGCTCGTAGGTCACCGTGTCACCCCCCCCCCGGGAATCGACCCGTATCTGTCCGTCCTCATCGTCAAAGGCGCTCGACGACCTCGGCCTCTGCGGTCGCCAGCACGGACGCCATGACCCCTAGCGACGTGACAACGTCGTCCCGACTTACGTCGCGGTGAGTCACTGCCCGCAGACCGTGCTCACCATTGGGCAGCATGTGGACACCACGTTCATGGCAACATGTGGCGAAAAGGCCCGCGTCCATCACCGTGATCTCGAAGCGCACGATGTTGGACTGCACGGAAGCGAGGTCGACACTCATCCCATCCATGCCGGCGATCCCCTCCGCGAGCAACCGGGCGTGCTCGACGTCCTGGGCCAAATCCTGCCGGTGATGCTCGAGTGCGTGCAGCGCACCGGCAGCGATGATGCCCGCCTGCCGGAACCCGCCACCGAACTGTTGCTTGAAGCGCCGAGCGCGCGTGATCAACTCTCTCGTGCCAGCGAGCGCCGAGCCCACCGGCGCGCCGAGCGCCTTGCTGAAGCACACATTCACAGTGTCGAACGGCGCCGCATAGTCTCGTTCAGACACACCCGAAGCTGCTGTCGCGTGCCACAGACGGGCTCCGTCCAGATGCGTCGCGAGCGCGTGACGCCGCGCTGCTTCACAGACTGCCTGCACATCCGCGAGCGGCCACACCGCGCCCCCACCTCCGTTGTGAGTGTTCTCCACGCACAGCAGCCTCGCTTGCGGGCTGAGCGTCGAAGGGTTGAACGGATGGTCCGGCTCGAGAGACGCGTCCACATCGTCCGTGCTGAATATCCCACGGGCGCCTGTCAGCGGCTTCATGGTCACACCGCTGAGTGCCGCCGCGGCGCCCCCTTCCGCTCGGATGATGTGCGCGGCCCGGTCGATGAGCACCAGGTCGCCGGGTTCGGTGTGCGTCCGGATCGCGATCTGATTCGACATGCTGCCCGTCGGCACGAAGACCGCGTCCTCTTTGCCCAGCAGCTCTGCGGTGCGCGCCTCCAACGCCTTCACCGTCGGGTCGTCTCCGTACACGTCGTCGCCTACCTCGGCCGCCGCCATCGCGGCGCGCATCGCTTCGGTCGGCTTCGTGACGGTATCGCTTCTCAAGTCGATCATGACGGTCACTCGGGGTCGGGTCTGCGGCGGGACGCGTAGCATCCCAAGACGCTCCGCCAGCCGCAAGGTTTGTGCCTTGACGCGGCTCGGCCTCCGGCGCACATGGAGAGTCGGACATACCAACCCGGAGCCTCCTGTGACCCGTAGATTCGCCAGCACCGCCTGCTCGCTCATCCTGCTTCCCATGCTCCTGGCGATGTGCGGAGGCGACGCCGACGATGCCGAGCCGAGCCAGCCTCCAAACCCGCTGCTTCGGCCTGCTCGGTTCACCGAGACCGCGCCGGCGACGTTCCGAGCGCGTTTCGAGACGAGCGTCGGTGAGTTCGTCCTCGAGCTGCACCGCGACTGGGCTCCCCTGGGTGTTGATCGCTTCTACAACCTCGCCAAGAACGGTTTCTTCGACGACTCGCGAGCATACCGCGTCATTGACGGCTTCATGGCGCAGTTCGGCATCAATGCGGATCCGTACGTCAGCCAGGCCTGGAAGACGCAGTTCATCGTCGACGATCCCGTCGTGGAAACGAACAGCCGGGGCCGCGTCACCTTCGCCAAGGGTGGTTTGCACACGCGCACGACCGAGGTCTTCGTCAACTATCGGGACAACGCGGGGCTCGACGAAGAAGGCTTCTCCCCCATCGGTGAGGTCATCGAGGGCATGGAGGTGGTCGACGCCTTCTACGCCGAGTACGGCGACGGGCCACCCCGGGGCTCAGGCCCGTACGCGGCAATGGCGCAGGCGCGGGGCAACGAATACCTGGACGCCGAATTCGGGGAGCTGACGAAGATTATCCGCGTGACGGTCGAGGAGGGGGGGTGAAGACCGGATAGATCTCGCGGTGCTCGAGAAGCAGGCGCTCGACCGCGATCACGTAGGACAGTGCATCACCGAGGCGGTCCGCTACTTCGTGCCGGTCGAATGTAGCAACCGTGGCGGGACCGGTACTGATGGTCGATCCCTCGAGGATACGCAGCGCCGACTCGCGTATCACGGCGGGGTCTCCATTCGGAAAAGTCCCGAGCAGCTGTCCGATCGCATCTTCGACATCCGTGCTGATCGCACCCGCGACGAAGCCACCGCCGAAGATGCCGACGAGCCCTCCCACGATCGCCACGGCGAGCAGCGCAGCGCCGATGCCGAGCAACACCGCGGAGTTCAGACCCGGAATGCGGGAGATGACGGGCATGAAGACGAACGCAACAATCGCGATGATCGCGGCCACGCACCCCGCGGACGAGCGGTCGCCCGACGGTGGCCGCTCACGGAGCTCGGCCAGCGTCTCGAAGACCAGCCTGGGATCGAGCGCGGTGGGGTCGAACGGTAGGTCTGTGGCCATGGTGGGTGTCGCGGAACGTCCTGACTAGCAACTAGCGGCCGGAGCTGCCCGGCACGAACTCCACGATGTCGGCACGCCAGGTCTCAGGATCTCCGTTCACCCCGTGCGGAACGGAAACAACCTCCAGCCAGAGTGGCGTCACCTGGATGAGGAGCACGCTCTCGTCCCGGTCCGTGTAGAAGGGAGTCCACGACTCCTTCCAATGGCGCGCCTTTTGTGCTGGTTCGTCGATCAAGCGCGCGGTACCGACGAGGGTGACGTAGCCGGGTCCGTCCGCGTCGAGGTAGTAGAGGGCGACCCGCGGCTCGGCGCGGATCTGGCTGACCTTCCGGCTGCGCGGGTTCGTCGCGAGCCAGACCGTCATGTCGTCGTCGGGAGCCGCTGCGTCCATAGCTCGCACGGCCGGCCGGCCCTCTTCATCGACCGTCGCAAGCGCCACGTAGCGCGCAGCGCTCATGATGTCCCTGGACGCGGAGAGAAGCTCCGCCCGACCGAGCGTCTGAGCCTCCGAAGACCCGGGCGCTGACAAAAGCGAAGCGACCAAGAGTCCCACAAGCGTGATCATTCGCCACACGACCATCGTGCTCACCCCGCTGCCGCCACACCCACATGTATACGACCGTTGACCAGCGCGTTGAAGAACAGCTTGAAAGTGCCGTGGGTCTGCGCCCGATGCTGTGCCCGAAACCCGATCAGCAACACCGTGCCCTCACCGTGTTCCACGGAGACGACCGCCGCCTTGTCGGCGATGGCTTCCTCGCCGAGCAACCAACCGCTCTGAAGGATGTCCCGATCGATGTAGGTGACGATCCGGTGCACGTCCGAGCTTCGTGCCCCCGCCACCGTCTCGTAGACCTGACCACCAGCCAAGTACGTAGCCAGCGCATTCTCGGGCATGCCGTACGCGAACGGGCTCGACGTGTCGACGTCGACCTTGAGCGTCGAGCCAGGGGCCCAGAACTCGTTGCCCCACATCCCTGCGACCGCGTTACGGATCGGAAGCTCGAACTCGTCTATCGGTAGATCACCGGCCTGCGCGAACGTGACCAGCGTGCCGCCGTTCTCCACGAACGCCTCGAGTTCGTCAATGCCCGCTTGCCCGAACCCACTCCGGTACTCGGGCGGCGTCTGGTTCGGGTCGCCACCGCGACCGCCGCCGCCCTCACGCATTCCGGTCATCATGTCCTTGCTGTCGGCGGGTAGGACGATGACGTCCCACTTCTCGTGCAGGTCACCTTCCAGGATATGGCGATCGAAGAGGCTCGTGTACTCGAACTCGAAGTCCTCGAGCAGCAAACGCGTCCAACCCTCGTCCATGTTTCCGCCGTAATAGCGCTGATACATGCCGATCCGCTGCCGGCTCAGAGGATGGCTCACGCCGGAGGCGTCAGTATCGAGTGACATGAAGTCCACACCGGTCTCCGTGGCGATCTCCCGAATCGTGGCCGCGGCTGTGCCCGCACCGACGATGAAGTCACCCGCCTTCACACCGGCCCCGTCCTGGTCCACACGCCAGACGTTCGCGCCCGCATCGAAGAGTAGGTTTACGGCCGTGAACGCATCGTTCAGAGCGCCGTCGATCACATACCCGTGCTGACCCAGAGAGACCTCGCCCCTCGGCTCGACGAGGTCGCGGACCACCGTGAGCGGAGCCTCGATCGCTGTCCCGACCGGATCGACGTCCACACCCATGAACTCGGAGATCACGTCCCCGGACATGTCGTACGGGCGGATCGGGCTTCCATCTCGATCGCGCGTGAAGCTGTTGTCGGGGTAGTAGGTCTGCCCGAGCAGCCAACGGATCAGTCCGCGCTTCGGCTGCGCCATCGACACCACGTACGAGCCCGCATCGTAGACGTAGCGTTCGTGCGTGAAGCCGACATCCGAACGCTCCACGGTGATGCCCTGTAGAAGCAGCTTGTTCACCATCTTCATCATGGTGAGCGGGTCGTGCTGATCGGCGGAAATCACATACGCCTTGGTAGCGCCCTCCATGCCCCTGCGTGTCTGCCGGCTCGCCTTGTTGTACGCATTCCGCAAAACGGTCTCGCGGTTCTTAGCCGCTAGTTCCAATGGCGAAAAGGTTGCGATGATCTGGCGGTCCACAATATCTCGCACGTGCCACCAGCCTCCGGGCCACGGGCTCGGGAACGTGGTCTGCTCTGCGTACTCGGGTAGCTGGCGCGATCCACCCAACTGATCTGGATGCACGTACAGAGGCGTCGCGAGTCGGGCGCTCGCCGATTCCGTAAGCATGCCAGCGATGTTGTGGAACGGCGTAATCCAGTGGAAGCCGAAGTGACCCCAGCCGGAGTAGATCGCCGCTCCGATCGCGCCGTCGAGCTCCGCCTCCTCCATCTTGTACGCCATGTGCGCGCCGTACCACGCCATCTCGCGCCACACCAACGGATCGCCCTCAGGTCGAATCGGCTCGGCGTACGGAGGCAAATAGATGCGGGCCGTGTACGGGCCCATCTGGTGATGATCGATGTAGGCCTGTGGAACCCACTCCCGGAACAAGATCTCGGCGCCATAATACGACTCGATCGTGTTCTGCATGAACGCGTCACGGTTGTTGTCGTGGCCGATGAAGTGGTGATAGAGCTCCGGGGGTCCCGACCCCTCGTATTCGGTACCGACCCAGCGGTTGTACCAGTCGGTCACGATGATATTGCCGTCCGGATTGAACGCAGGAATCAGGATGGAGACGGTGTTGTCCAGGATCTCGTTGATCCCGTCGTCATCTCTGGTGGCGAAGTCGTACATGACTTCCGCCGCGGACTGACTCCCAGCGACTTCGGTCGAGTGCAGCCCGTACGACTGAACGAAGACGACCTTGCTGTTCTCGATCGCGTTGTCGATCTCCGCCTGTGAGTGCTCTCGCGGGTCCTGTAGGATCGCGTTCATGCGCTTGATCTCGTCGAGATTCGCCAGGTTCTCGGGCGATGACACGAAGATCGATAGAAACGGATTCCCCAACGTGCTCGGGCCCATGTGCACGACCTGCACCCGGTCGCTGCGCTCGCCGATCATGTCGTAGTACTCGACGAGCTTGTCCCAGCGAGCCAGCTGACGGTCCGCACCCATCTGATGACCGAAGAACTGCTCAGGCGACGGGATCTGCTGAGCTGCGGTCCACGCCGGAAAACAAAACGTCAGCGTGAGCAGGACCAGGAAGAGACGACGGAAGGGGAGGTACGCTTTCATGGGATTCTCTCAGGGCACGGCGATGGCCGTGATGACCGGTTTTACAGGTGTCAACGTGGAGGGCGAGACGCCCCCTCCCACTCACACTAGACCGGGGGCTTTGAGCCGGGCAAGGGTTCAGCCAACTATCTCATCATCCGAGCGATACCACTCGGCTGCGCACACCGGAGATGTCCGAGGCGGTCACACGGCAGCAGCCTCCCACGAGGCTGGCGCCTGCTTCGACCCACTCGGCTGCGGCTTCGCCCCAAGCGTCACGGGTCCCACCATCCTTCCCGCCACCGAACTCGGTACCGACGAGCCCCGTGCCGCCTGAGCCGCGGCTCCAACTCTTCGACGACGCGTCGTACGCTTCGCCCGAATTCGGATAGACGGCCACCGGCAGGCCCGTTTCGGCGCGGATCTCGGAGATCAGCTCGGCCATGAAGCGCGGTGGCGTACAGTTCACTCCGACCGCAGCGATTCGGTCTGTTTCCGCACACACCGCCACGACGTCCCGGATCGGGGTCCCGTCGTTGAGGTGCTCTCCGTCTCGGCAGCTGAAGCTGAGCCACGCCCACACGTCGGGGGTCTCATCGAGGAGCTGCAAAATCACCTCGGCCTCGGCAAACGAAGGAATCGTCTCGAAAGCGATCAGGTCCGCCGCGGACGAAGCCATGACGCGAAAACGGTCCCGATGGAAGCGTTCGAGCACGTCGCGCCCCACGCCGTAGCGCCCATCATACTCCGACCCGTCCGCGAGAAACGCCCCGTAGGGTCCGAGGCTCGCTGCGACCAGCGGCCGAAGTCGATCCGCTCGGTTCTCGCCAATTGCCCAAAAGTCGTCAACCGCCCGGGTGGCCAGCGCCACGGAGCCGAGCATGAGCCGCTCCGCCTCGCCACGGCGCACTCCCACGGCCTCGAAGGCCTCGAAGCTCGCCTGGTACGTCGCAGTCGCGATGCAGTCGGCGCCGGCCTCCAAAAAGGAGCGGTGGACTTCCACCAGCGCGCCTGGATCGTCCAGGAGCAGTTGGGCCGACCAGAGCGCGGAGTCGAGCACCGCGCCTCGGCGTTCCAACTCGGTCGCGAAACCACCGTCCAGGACCACCACCCGCTGGTGATCGAGGAACCGCTGAAGGGGGTTCGGAGCGGGAATCACGCTACCTCACCCGCATTCGTTTTCCATCTCGATTCTCCCGGCCCGTAGGCCCGCTCGGAGCACGAGACCCGGAATCCAAGAAGGCCTCGGCACTCGAGTATCAGGACGCGAGCAGCTCCACCAGCTCCCCGAGCTCCTGGTCCCACCCGCCGTCGTTCTCCTGACGGCTCGAATCCGTAAGGAATCCCGACTCACGAAGATACAACGTGGTACCGCCGTCCTCGCGCTCGGTGAGTTCCCACTCCACCCGCGTCGTCTGGGCGTCATCGAACGCGACTCCCCCCTCGCCCACCCAGCTCCACACTATGCGGCGTGGAGCCTCTACCTCCTCGACGCGCATCTCGTATCGCCCATGGCTCTCCCACGTCATCGCTCCGTTCCCACCCACCCTGAGATCGAGCTCGGCTTCGTCGCCGAACCACATGGCCAACTCGGTCGGGTCCTTGATCGCCTTCCACACTCGCTCCCTGGACGCCTGAAAGTGCAGCGTCTTTTCAACTACCCGCTCGGTCATCGACTCCATCTCCGTCTCCGTCGAGGTGGATCCGCAGCCGCTCGAGGCGCTCGTCCCACACCGCTGCATACGGCGCAAGCCAGTCGTCAACCTCGCGTAGAGGTTCAGCCTCGAGCTCATGGAGCCGCTCCCGGCCCTGTACCCGCTTCCGGATGAGACCCGCCCTCTCGAGCACGTCGAGATGCTTGGTCACCGCCTGTCGGCTAATCGGGAGGACGTGGGCCAAGGAGGACACCGAGAGCGCCCCCTCGCCACGCAGACGCCCGAGGATCGAGCGCCGCGTGGGATCGGCTACGGCTGCGAATACGTCTAACATGCCCCCATTATATGCAACCGTATGGTTGCGTGTCAAAGTTGCGACTGACACCCGCTGGTGACCTGGCAGGCGGACGCGGACGCGGCGGATTGCCCGAGACTCGTGGACCTCTCAGATTGCGTGCATGTCCTCACGAGTCGTGACAGCAGCGCTCTCGACGCTGCTTTCGAGTTGTATCGCAGAAGAGTGGCCGGCTCCACCACCCGTAGACGTCGCAGTCTTCGCAGCGGAGCACGCGGAGTGGCGCGAGTACCGTAGGGGGCGGTTGGTAACACCGCCCTCGGGCCCTCTACTCTGGATCGGGCTTTGGGAGCTGGAGCAGGGGGCCAACCCGTTCGGTTCCGATACGAGCTTGGCCCTCGTGCTTCCGCCCGCCGACTCCCCGCCGCTGGCCGGTACTCTGCACCGCTCGGGACAGGAGATCCGGCTCGAGCCAGCTCCGGGCGCCGACATGAACATCCTGGACGGCGATCCGATCACGGATCCCATCCTGCTGGGCAGTGATCGCTCGGACGATCCCACCACGGTGGAGCTCGGGTCGCTGGGCATGCGCATCCACGGCGAGCCGGGGACGGACCGACTCTGGCTCCGGGTCTGGGACACGGACCTCCCGGTGCGAGACACCTTCGCGTTGCCCGAATCGTTCCCGGTCGACACCGCTTGGCGGGTAGCCGCTCGCTTCGAGCCGTACGCGGAGCCGATCACACTCACGGTGGCGGACGTAACCGCCGGAACGATCGAGTATCGCGTTCCCGGGGAACTCGTCTTTCAGCTCGACGGCCGGGAGCACTCACTCATTGCGACCGCAGGCGAGACCAGCACGTCGTTCTTCGTCCTGATGTGGGATTCCACGGCCACGACCGAGACCTATCAGGCTGGACGGTACCTGAGAGTCGACTTCCCGGACGAAGAAGGGTGGACCACCATCGACTTCAACAGGGCCTACAATGCGCCGTGCGTATTCACCCCGTTTTCCGTCTGTGGCCTGCCACCCAGGGAGAACTGGTTGCAGCTGGCGGTGACAGCGGGCGAGAAGAGACCGGCAGTACCGGTCTATTGAGGGGACGGCGAGTTCCCTCGCCTCACTGCCTGCGTGGAGAGGGCCCGACCGGGCCGCAGGCATCCGCCGCCTGCGACCCGATCCCGAGAGTTCTCCCGTGCCTTCTAGTTCGAGACGGCGAGTCCCGCAACGGTAACGCCAGGGATCACATGGTTGATGCGCACGCCGAAGATCCCATCCGTACGTGCCGCCATGCCGGTCCGCGGCTGGGTGAGGACCACGGTGCCGTTCACGAGAAAAGTGAGCTCGTCGGCTCCGACCTGCACTTCGAGCTCGTTGACCGAGGTGCCGTCATCGCCGGGCGTGGTCACCGCGTCGTGCGGGGTGCCGCTTACGATGGTGTGGACCGCGTCGTCGTCCGCGCGATGCTTCAGGATGAACGATCCGTTTTGTGCAACGAGGAAATACAGGTAGTTCTGGCTCGAGTTGTCGAGATCGCCACCACCGAATATCAGACCGTAGTAGTTGACGTGGCTACTCGGCTCGAGAAGCGTGAACGTGCCCTTCAAGTTGTACTCACCGCTGACCGTGTTGCCAGGATCCCAAACCACCGCCGCGGGGCCGGTGCCCACCGTGAACGAGCTTTCCATCTCCGTGATGGAGACGTCGGGCACATCGTCCGGATCGTTCGCTTCGGTGCTTCCCTGAGAACGTACTTGGAGCTGGGCGCTCAGGCCGAGCGGCACAGCGAGCATGAGCGCAAAAAGCGCAACAGAGATTCGGCGGGACATGGGAACTCCTATCCATTGAGGGTCGGTGATCGGTAGCAAGACTCGCCTGCCCAGGGATAAGCGATTCGTACGGGTGACGCCAGCCCACCCCGTACCGAGCGGCGCCGGTTTCCGCCCTATCCGGCCGCCGTGTCCCCCGCCGTGTCCCCGGCCACGATCCGCCGCACGATCAGGCCCTGGAGCGTGCCCACCAGCGCGGTCGCGGCCGAGTACAGTCCGAAGCCAGCGGAGAACATAAGCGCCATGGCTCCGGCGCTGATCACCGGCACCGCGAGTATCCAACTGGGTTGGGTTTGCAAGAGCCCCGCATCCATCGGTTTCACGAGCAGCATCTAACGTGGTTTGGGGGGGCAGCTGCGCGTGACTTCGGGCCCGAGCGGGCGGTCCTAGCGTTGCCTGTCGTAAATCGCGTGCGTGACCCGCGTGATCTTCCCGTTCTCGTCGAGGCGCACATACTCGTTGCTGATGCTATTGCCGTCTTCAGAGAGCGTATTGATGATCACCTGATAGACGCGGCCGTCCCGGCGATTGGAGATTCGGGTGGTCAGGTCGTCGACGATCTCGACCGCCGTCTCCGAGTTCTCCTGACCCGCGACCGGCAGAAACGTGCCGTCGAACATCGTGGTGTAGCCCCACTCGTTGCTCTGACCGCGAGAGTTCGTGGACGCAACAGTGATGCGCATGCCGCCGTCCATGTACGGCTCGTAGGTCATGATGTTGACCTGCGGCGGCGGGGCGTCGGACCTGAGCTTCCACACGCCGAAACGTGGGTTGTCCTGAGCGGATGCGTCGGCAGAAGCGACCAGTACGGCCGCGAACGCCGCGAGACTCAGCGTGAGGGTCCGTTTGAGCATCGTTGAGACTCCTGTCAGTGATGTGCCGGCGCGCAAGGCGCCCGGGAGCACGAATCCAGGTCGACCATCATGCGCGTCCGAGGCCGCGTACGCGAGCCCCTATAGCCCGGAGGCAGGGTCATCCATCAGAAGTCCCAGCTCCTCGCCAGGCTTCAGTTGAGCCCGCCGGGCGATCGCGATCGAGCCGGGAGCGAATGTCCCGCCGAGAAATCCCGTCACGAACATCGCCTGAATGATTTCCACAACCGGAGTCCCTGAGGGAAGTAGACCCAGCGTTCCCATGAGAGCCGGAACCGCGGCGGAGCCCAGGAGGCCCCAGAGCGCGACGCGCCCAAGCGAGAGCTCGAACAGCCGTTTCCGTCCCTCCTTCAGCGAGAGCAGCGTGCCGAACCCGACGCCGGAAACGAATCCGTACACACCCATCCCGAACGCCCACTCGAGAATCGGGTTAGTCCAACGCCACGCAGCAGCTTTCCCATGCCCACCCCATGTCATGGCGCGGGATCCACGAATCTCGATCCGCACGCACTCATCCACCCCCTCTCGCACGCCATCGCGTACAGAGCTGCCGGGTCTTGCTCCCGGACCGGTCCCTTGCTACCCCGCAACACGATCGGCAGATCGCTCGGCGTCAGGGCAGCGCTTGCGAATGTCGTCGAACCCGCCTCCATCCGTGCCGCGTTGTCGCACGCAGCCGAGAAACCCAATGAGCAGCCGTAGCTCCACACGCTCAGGGCTTCCTGCTCATCCTGCATCTGTACGACCAGCAGAATCCCCAGTTCGTTGCACGACCAGCCGGAACCCCGCTCACACAGATTCTGCTGCTGCACCGCGAGGTAGTTACACGCTCGCTCCGACCCCTCGGCGTATGTCGTCTGCCAGAACGGGACCCACTGCCCCCGGTGATCGTCGCCGACACCGTCGGCGGCGGCGATGGCCGCGAAAATCAGGATTCATATTCCGACGGTCGCCACCCTCCGTTGGGTTCCACTGAGCGCCGTGGCCACCTTGGACAGACTCAGCACCCTGAACGGCCCCGTGGTAACCGATCGATCGATGATCTGAATCAGCATGTTCAGGATCGGGACGGGCAACAGCTTGTCGTAGAACGTCGGGGCGTCGATGAGCCTCAGGATACCGAACAGACCGATCGTGCCCATCCCGTACAGCACCCCGAAGAAGACGCGTCCCGACTCCGTCCTCGGCGAGGTCGACGGGTCGGTGAACAGCAGCGTCATCCCTACAAAAACCGCGATGGGGATGTAGGAGTCGAAGAAGAGGTACGTGCCCGTCACCCCAAAATAGACCAGACCGAACAGGTACGTCGTCACGGCCGCGGAAAGCGTCATCGTCGTAACGCCGAAGAGCAGCATCGCCGGCAGCGCCACGAGGAAGATCAACAAATGCATGTGCGGCGGATTGAACAGCGTCGTCGCGATTTCGATGCCGAGCGTCGTGTCCGTCGTGCCGGTAAGGATCAGCACGAGTGAGAAGACGGCGAGCGGGAACGAGGACGGGTTGAAGATGTGCGACGAACGTCCGCCCTTGTCCCAGCGGATGAGCTCCTTGGCGAGGTAGCCGAGCGCGATGATCACGAACTGCCAGTGGAACCACTCCGGCCGGAACAGCAGGAACAGGTTGATGCTGAGAATGATGGGTGATCGAGAACCCTGACCTCGCGAGCGGACGCGGTTCGCCTCTGTTCGAACTGGCTCGCGACGCTGACCTCGAGGCCCTGCAGTTCGATCGGCTTCGGCTGTATCGAGATCGTCGTGAACTCGATGGGCGCGGTGGAAGGCAGCACCGCTTGAGAGTCCTCGTAGCCGAGTTGCTCCACCCGGAGCACGTACACACCGATGGTTTCCACTTCGAGAGAAAAGCGCCCCTCGTTGTCGGCGACGGCCGTGGCCGATGAAGACAGGTGCCGGATCACGGCTCCGGGAACAGGGGTGAGCGCGACCGCGTCGATCACGCGGCCTTCGATCGAGACGGTCGGAGTGGCTTGGGCACTCGCGCTCGCTCCATGCGCCTCAGGCACGCAAGTGGCGCCCGTTCGTGAGATACCGACTCAGATCAGCCGCCCGAGACAGTGAACTTCTGCACACGCCGACCCGTGGACGCCTCACCCACGTAGATGTTGCCTTGCGAATCCACGCTCATGCCATGCGGACGCAGGAACTGGCCGACCTGGCGACCACCTCGTCCGAAGTCGCCGACGACTTCCAGGTCGGAGCGGCGCAGGATCCAAACCTTGTGGTTCGTTCCGTCCGCGAGGTAGAGCCACTCTTGCTCGGCATCGGGCGACAGGCCAACGACGAACGCGGAGCCCGATGCCCGGGTCTCAGGAGCAATGATCTTCTCCGTGACGAACTCTCCGCTTTGCCGAAACACCTGGATGCGGTTGCCGCGACGATCGGCCACGTAGATGAGTCCATCGTTCGAGCCCATGAGACCGTGAACGGTAGAGAACTGACGCGGGGGTGGGCCGGCCGGATCGCGATCGCCGTACTCGTACGCGTCGTCAGGCCGGTCCCCGTACGCACCCCAGTGACGTAGGTAGGCCCCCGTTTCGCCGTCGAACACGATCACGCGGCGATTCCTGTACCCGTCCGCGATGAAGACCTCGTTCGTCGAAGGATCGACCCAGATCCCCGCCGGCCCCCCGAGAAGGCTCTCGTCGTTGCTGCCCGCGTTCACCTCGTATTCCCCGATCTGCATCACCAGCTCTCCGCTACGCGTGAACTTCATCACGCGGTGATGCCGAAACGTACCGATCCACACGAAGTCATTGTGGTCGATGAACAGCCCGTGCGCGTTCCTCGGGAACTCGGAGATATCCTGCGTAGCGGGGTCACCCCATCCCTGGATCACGTTGCCCTGCGCGTCGAACTCGATCACGATGGGAGCGGGCACGCAGCACGTTCCGAGCGGCGGATCCTGTACGACCGAGATCTCCTCGGGCGTGAGCGTCTCGGGGAGGTGGGTGACCCAGACGTGATCCTGCGCGTCCACGAAGACTGCGGTCACGGCGCCCATGATCCACCTGTTGGGCATCTCGAGCGGCCACGACGGATCGACGGTGAACGTCGGTACGCCACCGCCGGTACCGGTGGCACCAGGGGTGCCACCCTCGTCAGATCCCAAGCGCCATCTCAGGCCGAGCCCTAGGATCACTAGCAGGATGACCGCCCCCACTCTAATCGATCTCTGCATTCTTCACTTCTCCGTCAGCGACTTCGTGGATCGAGAAGGAGGAAAGTGCCGCCGAGCTCAGCGCCTCGCAATCGCGGCCCGGACGGCTCTGGCAGGGCAACCCATCGCAACCCGAACGCGGTAAGGGGCATCCAACTGGAGAGACCAAGCGCACGACTACACGCGTGGGGCGAATCGATGGATCACAGGCAGGCAACGGACGAGGCGTGGAACGGAAGGGGCAGTCCCGGCCTTACGCTCCTGCTGTTCGCATCCATCGTGTGTGCCGTCACGGTCGGGCTCTACGGCGCTCACCCGGACGAGGTCACCGCGGTTGCCGCGGCGGAGCCGATCGTGGCGCCACCTCAGAGTTCCATCGTGGCGGCGAGCCTCACGGAAATGGCGGACGAGCTACTCGCTTCGCCGATGTTCCGGGACCCCGAGTTCCTGGCCGAAGTCGGGCGGTGGGTGCGCTTCTGGGAGACCACGCACTCCAAGTGGCTCCCGACCTATCTGGAACGGATGACGTGGTTCGAAGACAACGTCGATGCGGTGCTCGCTGCGCACGAGCTCCCTTGGTCCCTCCGATTCCTGCCGATCCTGGAAAGCGGGTATAACCCCTCCGCAGTCAGCACAGCGAGCGCAGTGGGGCTCTGGCAATTCATGGAACCGACCGCCCGCGACTTCGACATGGAGGTCAGCCGGCTCGTCGACGAGCGCCGCGATCCATTCAAGTCCACCGAAGCCGCCGCCAGTTTCCTCGGTCGGCTGCGCACCGACTTCGGATCATGGTTCCTCGCGCTAGCGGCGTACAACGCGGGGCCGGACCGTATTCGTGGCATCCTCGAGCGGCGAGCGCCCGGGGCGGTTCTCTCGGACAGCCTCTACTGGGCCATCCGCCATCATCTGCCAGCCGAGACCCGCGACTTCGTGCCGAAGTTTCTCGGAGCCGTGGTCGTCGCGGCCGACCCAGAGGCGCACGGATACGAGAAGCCCCAGCCCGATCCGTTTGTGTTCGATCGCGTGCTCGTTGCGGCCAGCACCTCCTTGGCAGCGGTTGCACGCGCTGCGGGCACGAGCCAGGAGGAGATCACGCGCCTGAACCCCGAGTTCATCAGCGGCGTGACCCCACCGAGCCGAAACACGTACGTGCGGGTGCCGGTCGGCAGCGCTCAGGTGGTGCGGGAGAACGCCTTGAGGCGGCTGGGAGACGGACCGGGAAGCTAGCGCTAGCAGCCTCTCGCCGGAGCACGGCGCTATCGCTGAGGCTTCGTGATTCCGTACACGTGCAGACGGCCTGCCACTGAGTCCTCATGTCTTCAGAAAGCGGACCGCGCCGCACCTGAGAGTAGCGACTGCGGGCAAGATGCCTACAGGCTCCCCGTCGAGGTGAAACGGCACCTCTCCCTCCGATCTCAGAGTGACTCGGGTAGCCGTCCGATGTCGGACGCCCTCCGCCCCGGCGAGGCTCGACGTAAGCATCCGCGCAACGAGGCGAACCAGGCCGGGGACGCCTGCCTGCGGAATCCCCACGACATCGAACTGTCCGTCGAACGGGTCCGCGTCCTGTGCGAGAACGCCTCCGAAGGCGATCTCCTTGACGTTGGTAACGACGACACTGGACCAAATACCAAAGGACGATCCCTCCACCTCCGCGTCGATTCGCGGCGCACCGTACCCCGCCAGTGCGGACACAACCCTGGGCGCCTTGCCCAACAGGCCGGACATGCCCATGAGGCCCGTACGCGTCTCGTTGAGGGCTCGAATCACCACGGCATCGTAGCCTGCTCCGAACCACAAGAGGAAGGCCCGCTCGCCACCGGCGTGGCTTACGACGCCCACGTCGACCGGCCGAGACACCGCCCGCGCGAGCGACCTCCCGACGACGGCCGGATCGGATGCCAGCCCGAAGGCTCGGGCGGCCGCGTTCGCCGTACCGGAAGGCAGGAAGCCGAGCTCGGGTAGATCATGCGCCTCGCGCCCCGTACGCATCAGCCCGCAGAGAACCTCGTTCAGCGTCCCGTCACCACCAACGGCGATCAAGCGATCCACCTCGTGGGCGTGCTTGGCAGCGAGCTCCGTGGCGGCGCCGCGGTGAGTGGTCTCGACGACCTCGACACGGCCCGCATCGGGCAGGGCGGACCGCAGCGCCTCTGCCCGGCGCCGGCCCTGGCCCCGACCGGACGAGGGGTTCGCGATTAGTAGATAGCTCGGCATGACGTCCTTCTGCGACTGCGGCGGGGCTGCCCTAGATCCAGCGCCGCACTCGCTTCTTGTACTCCTCGTACTCCGCTCCGAACGCCTCACTCATGGCGGCCTCCTCCACAGAGATGAATCGCCTCGAGAGGACCAGGACGAACGGCGGAAGAATGAGGAACGGTGACATGGTGCCCCAAGCGATCGCCGCCCCGAGCAAGATGAGAACCATGCACAGGTACATGGGATTCCGGCTCGCCGAGAATGGTCCAGTGGCGACCAACGCCGACGGCTTCTCGAAGGGATTGATGCCGGTCTGAGCGGTCCTGAACTGCCGGCTCGCGACCACCATGACGACGAGGCCTATTCCCTCCGGCCACTCATCGCCTCGGTGATCAGACAGAGCAACTCATACAAGACGGTAGCGGCGATCAGGGAGGTCCCGCCCGTCGGATCGAAGGGCGGTGCCACCTCGACCACGTCGGCCCCCATCAGCTGGACACCGCGCAGGGTCCGAAGAAGAGTGAGGGCTTCGACCGACGTGAGGCCACCGATCTCCGGCGTCCCCGTCCCAGGCGCAAACGCTGGATCGATACTATCGATGTCGAACGACAGGTAGGTGGGCCCCGTCCCCACGATACGAAGAGCCTCCCGGCCCACTGCTTCCACGCCCATGCGGGTTACTTCATCCATGGAGACCACCCGCATCCCGGTCGCCGCCGAGTAGTCCCATCCCTCCGTCGAGTCCTGCGCTCCGCGGATGCCGATCTGAATCGTTCGGCCAGGGTCGACGAGTCCCTCCTCAACCGCCCGACGGAACGGCGCGCCGTGCGAGTAGCGAGACCCCATGAACTCGTCCCAGGTGTCGGTGTGCGCGTCGATGTGAATCAGGCCCACCGGTCCGTCAGAGACCAATGCTCTGAGCACCGGCAGAGTGACCGAATGGTCACCCCCAACGACCAGGGTGAGGACTCCGTCGCTCTTGAAGCCGGAGATGAAGCGCTCGATGTCCTCATGAGCCGCCTCGGGCTCGAACACTCGCGTGAACGGTACGTCGCCACCGTCGCCGACCCTGCACAGTTCGTAGGGGTTCACTCGAGTGGTGGGGTGAATGGCGCGCATCATGCTCGAGGCGTTGCGTACTTCTCGAGGCCCGTGCCGCGCACCGGGACGGTTGGTCACGGCTCCATCATACGGCACACCAACGAGCGCGATATCGAACTCGGACGCGTCCGCGATCAGCGGGGTCCGCATGAACGTCGCGATATGCATATACCGTGGCCCCGACATCGGGCCACGGCGACGGCCGACCTGGGCGTCACTCACTCGATCACCTCCGGGTCCTGGGCTTGGCTGACGCTCGACCACCACTGCGTTCGTTCTCGCCGCCAAGATGGTCATCCTAGCTGCCCAGTGGCAATCACGAGTGGCGATCACCTAGCGTCGGTCGGCTCGGTCCCCAGCACTTTCCCCATGCTCACCCGCCGCTCCGCGCTATAGCCCAGGGCGCGATAGAACGCGACGACACCGTCGTCCTCAGCGCGCACCTGCAGATTGACCTTCGGACATCCGAGCCGCTGCAGCCCATCTTCCGCCGCTCTTAGGAGTGCAGTGGCGATACCCTTCAGGCGGTATCGGGGAGCGACCGCCAGATGATGAATCCATCCTCTCGTCCCATCGAACCCCGCCATCACAGCACCAACCAACCGGTTGTCGACGTCGGCGACCATGAGCAGGTCGCTTTGGACTCGGAGCTTGTTGTCGATCATCGATTCCGGCGCGTTCCGAGGCGGATCCTCGGGAAAGACCTCGGACCAAAGCTCGACCAGCGCCGCACGATCTGCGGATCGGAACGACCGTATGGTGGGTGAGCTCACGGACCGCACCCCTCGAGCGCCTCATTCAGCTGCTGGATCCGCTCAGACATGACTCTCCCTCAGGTGGCGATGTGGGCCAATGTACCCAAGGGGACCATTCCGGGGACAGCCGAGCGATCACAGGGAGGAAGCCCATCCAAACATTGGCCAGTCCCCTTCCCATCCAGAAGAAAGCGCCCCAGGCTTACCTTCTAAGCCGTTGCTAGCCGTTGAGGCGCGGCACATGTGGGGAAGAGAATGAGCGAACAACCGAAGACCGTCGTCATCACCGGAGCCTCCACCGGAATCGGCCGCGCAACGGCCGAGCGCTTCGCCAGCGAAGGCTGGAGGGTCGCTGCTACCATGCGCCGCCCAGAGGATCATGAGGAGCTTGGGAGCGTCGAGGGCGTCAACTTGTACCCTCTCGACGTCACCGATCGAGATGAGGTCGCCGCCGCCTCAAAGTCGATCGTGGCTGATCTCGGTGTCCCGCACGCTGTGATCAACAACGCCGGCTACGGCGCCGCCGGACCACTCGAGACCTCCCCGCAGGAGAAGATCGATCGGCAGATCGCGACCAACCTGACGGGCCTCATCGATGTGACCCGGGCCTTTCTCCCGGGCATGCGTGAGGCAGGGCGTGGCGTGTTCGTCAACATCACATCCGTCGGGGGTTTTACGACCTTCCCGTTCTTCTCGCTCTACCACGCGACCAAGTGGGCCGTGGAAGGCCTGACCGAGTCGCTCCGGTACGAGCTCGGCTTCTTCGGCCTGCAGGCCAAAATCGTCGAACCGGGTGGCGTGCATACGGACTTCGGCGGTAGGTCTCTGGATGCGTCCGACGACGGCTCGACCGACGCGTACACGGCGAAGGTGCTGAAGATGATGGAAGGCGCACGATCGCGTACGCAGGGCTATTCCACTCCCGAGCAAATCGCCGACGTCATCTTTGGCGCGGCAACGGATGGCACCCCGCGACTTCGCTACGTCGCGGGCCAGGACGCTGAAGTCATGCGGGCCGCGCGCAGTGCTGTGCCGTTCGAGGAATACGCCGAAGGTCTGTTAACGCAGCTCGGTCTCGCAGACTGAGGAGAGCAGTCCCAGAACCGATCGAAGCACCCGCTGCTAAAGCTGCTCGGCCAGGTCCAGGAAATCGGTCGCCGAAATATCGAACTCGGGATCGGGCGTAGTATCAATGGTCCGACCTGGACCATACTCGAGCGGCCGCGGCACCCAAGCCGCCTTGAATCCGACGGCCTGAGCGGCCCGCAGGTCGCCCTTATGCGCAGCCACCATCATGATCCGGTGGGGCGGAAGATCCAGAAGATCCGCCGCCTTTTCGTACACTTCCGCGTCAGGCTTGTAGTGTCCGGATAGCTCGGCGGACAGCACACAGTCCCACGGCAGGCCGGCGTTCTTCGCCATGTTGGTCAACAGCGACACGTTGCCGTTGGACAGAGTGGCCAGCACGAACTTCGACTTCAGACGGCCGAGGCCCAGCACCGTATCGGGCCAAGGTATGAGGCGATGCCATACCCGGTTCAGATCGTCGATCTCGCCTTCGGAGAGATCTGATAGCTTGAACTCGATCACGAGGTCATCGAGGATTCTGCGATGGAGCTGATCGATCTTCATCCACGGCAACTCGCCGGTACGGACCTGGTTCATGGCCGGGCCGTAACCAGCTCGCCACCGATCGGCGAACCTCTCCCAGTCCACTTCGAGTCCCTTCGCCTGCGACAACATCCTCCCCTCACGGATGATCGACGTCCGCCAGTCGACCACTGTCCCGAATACGTCGAAGGTGAGGGCCACGACGTCGGACACCTCCTGAGGGCGGACCGCCCGAGGTGGATGCTCCTCAGGTAGCATCCCGCTCCCGCCCCCGAAGGCGGTCGCCGCGATGGCCACCGCGCCGGCCGAAAAGAACTCTCGGCGCTGCAAAGTGCTGAGGTCCGCGGTGCTAGAGATCATGAGTCTCCCTCGATCTAAGGGATTGCAGCCAGAATATCGGCCGGCTCGGCTCTCACCGTATAGTCCGGATCGGCAGATGCGAAGACGATGGTCCCACCTTGGTCGACGACGAACGTAGCCGGGATGGGAAGCTGCCACGACTCGTCCCCATTGAAGCGGACGAGATCGAGCCCGAAGCTCTCGATGTAGAGGCGTCGCAGGTCGTCGGGAACCCGAAACGTGAGCCCGTAGTCACGGCCGATGCCTAGGCCCAAGTCGAGCAACACGTCGAACTCGATCCCGTCCTCGTCGGCCCAGGGTCGTGCGAAGTCCTGAAGCTGAGGCTGAAGCGTCACCAGCGTCGCGCCCTTCGCGGCGATTTCAGGTAGAGCGGACTGGAGAGCAACCTGCTCAAGTCGGCAATAGGGTCACCACCTGCCGCGGAAGAAACTGACGACCACCGGTCCGCGCTTGAGCAAGGTGCGAAGTCGTACCGTCGTCCCCTCGATATTCGGACGAGCGAAGAGCGGGGCGGTGTCGCCTACTGAGCTCACACGATCCAAGATCCCAGACGCGCGTAGATCGTCCGTAGCCCGGTTCATGAGAGCCGTCGCGGCGGGGTCTCTTGCTGCTTCTTTCTCCGCCCGAAGAGCTGCCAGGCGATGGTTCAACGATTCCATGTCAGTCGCTCGCTAGGCGGAGGTCCGTCTCCACATCAACCCTTGGGCAGACGTTCTTCGATACGCAACAGCGCGTCGCGAATCTCGACCAGGATCTGCCCATCGTTCGTCGAGGCCGACACGACCGCCTCGGGGAGGGCTTGCTGGGACCCCGCCACCACGACGTCCCGTTGGTGTAGCACCTTGTCCCGAAACTCTCGCGCCCCGTCGATTCCCACGAGTTGGATGAGGGCGCCCGCCGCCGACCCGGCCGTCTCTACCGAAATGGTCTGCAGGCCGAAGTACCGCATGATGGGACCCTCGATGAGCCCCATGTCCGTGATCTTGCTCCAGGGGCACCGTTTTCTCCTGACGCACGAGGATGCCCCGACTCACCTTCAGCGTCCGGTCTGTCAGGACGCAGCTCATGTGTTGCAGGTATCGCTCGGTGAAAAAGTGCCCGAACAGAAGCCACACTGGAAGGAGAATGATCCCGACAACGGTGACCACACAGAGGATGGAGCCGTAGAGGAGCCAATAACTACGAACCCTTCGGTTGAAGGTGGCTTCTGCGAGGACGGTTTCGGTGGGCATCGGACCTCCAGTGCTAGAGCTAGAGCTAGATGCGAGGGAAGGTGTGAGAGAAGGCCACATAGTCGAACTACGTGAGCGATAGGCCGATCAACGGTAGCTGCTCGGCGAGCGTCTGGTCCAGCCGAGGACAACACGTCGGGAAACGGTTCGAGTATTCACTGGCGCACCATCCGTGGGTCTGGGATTCGATAGCCCCTATACTGCAACATGATCGTTCACCTGATAGATGGCACGTACGAGCTGTTTCGCCAGTTCTATGGCATTCGCCGCTTCTCCAAGCGTGAGGAGGGGCCCTTCGCGGCGGTCAACGGTGTGCTGCACTCCGTTTTGCAGATGATCGAGACGGGAGCGACCCATATCGGTGTGGCGACCGACCACGTCATCGAGTCGTTCCGCAACAATCTCTGGGCCGACTACAAGACCGGAGAGGGCATCGATCCGGCAATCCTGGCCCAGTTCCATCCGCTGGAAGAAGCGCTCGCTGCCATGGGCGTAGCCGTGTGGCCCATGATCGAGCTAGAGGCCGACGATGCACTAGCGTCAGCCGCCCATCTCGCCTCAGCGGACGAAAGCGTGGAGAAGGTCTCCATCTGGACCCCCGACAAGGACCTGGCGCAGTGCGTCCGAGGCGACCGCGTCGTGCAGGTGGACCGCAGAGCGAACCAGGTCCGCAACGCTGCCGCAGTGCGTGAAAAGTTCGGGGTCGAGCCGACCTTGATACCCGACTTCCTCGCCCTCGTTGGCGACGCTGCCGACGGCTTCCCGGGCATTCCCCGCATCGGTCGAGTCACAGCTTCACGGCTTCTGAACCAGCACGGCCCCATCGAGAGCTTTCCGGACTCGGTGCTCGGGGATCGCCGTGACCTGGCGCTGCTCTTCAAGGATCTCGCAACACTCAGAACGGATGCGCCCCTATTCAGTGAGGTCGACGAGCTCCGCTGGCTGGGTCCGACTCCCGAGTTCGCGCGTTACGCAGAGCGTCTCGGCGACAGCCGTCTCGTGGAGCGCTCCCAGACCGCTCTGGCAGTCTAGGCGCGAGGCAAAGTCAGAGATCGCGCCTCCAGCAAATGTGCCGCTCAACTTCCTCGAACCCGGCTGCCCGGTGGAACGCTTCGCTCACGTGGTTTTCGATGTCGCAATCCGAGGCGAACTCGGTCAGTCCCAGTGAGCGGGCCCAAGCTTCACCCCCTCGAACAAGCTCGGAGGCGACGCCGCTTCGGCGCGAGTCCGTATCAATCCAGATGCCATCGAGGTAGGCGACGGGCGAGGTGCCGCACCCGTCCGCGTATTTGCGGAGCCCGATTTCGGCGAATCCTCTCAGTCCGCCCTCGTCGCGCTCCCCAACGAGGACGATGCCCTCGGAGGTAGGCATGTGAAGAACGGCATCGATCTCGTCCAGGTCGGAATCCGGCCACAGCGCCGTCCGCATCCGGAGCAACTCCTCGCGGTCTGAAGCTCGACTGGGGCGAATCGTCATGGTTTGGCCGGGTCGGTTGTTGAGCGCAAGAAACAGTCACCGGGTCAGGTATTTGGCGATCTCTTCAGTTGTCGACCCACCTTCGGCTCGGTCCCGCAATTGGGCTCAGCACCATCCGCTCGGTCCTGCAGCTCCGACGCTCGCTGGAAAATGAGCGCGAACTCCTCGTCGGAGTATCGACGATCAGGCATATCGATACGTCCCTCCCCTAGCTCGAGCCCGAGTCAAATGCCCTACGGAGGGCCTCACCGCACTCCTCGAGCGCCTCCGTCGTCGCGTCTACCATCCCCCCCATCGTGATGAACCCGTGAATCATCCCCTCGTACTCCACGAACCCAGTCTCGACTCCAGCCTCACGCAACTTGTCGGCATAGGCACGTCCCTCGTCCTTCAACGGGTCGTATCCCGCTGTGAGGATGAAGGCCGGGGGAAGGTGCGCGAAGTCATCGGCGAAGAGGGGCGAAGCGATGAGCTGGCGCCGATTCCCGCCCTGGCCGAAATAATGGTTCATGAACCAGTCGAGCAGCTCGGTGGTCAGACGGTAGCCCTGGGCTAATGTCTTGTGTGACGGCATGCTGCCCGTGAGGTCCGTGCTTGGATAGATGAGGAGCTGGTACGCCAGCTGCGGGGCGCCATCCCGCTTCGCCATGTGACAGACGATCGCCGCCAGATTCCCGCCCGCGCTGTCCCCGCCAACCGCTACGCGAGCGGGGTCTCCCCCGAGCTCGGCCGCATGATCCACCACCCAACGGGTCGCCGCCCAGGCATCATCGACCGGCGCCGGGAACGGGTGCTCGGGGGCGAGCCGATAGTCGACAGACACCACGAGGCACGCCGCGCCCAGAGACAGCCGACGGCAGGGGATATCGTGTGTATCCCGATCGCCGATCACGTAGCCGCCACCGTGGAAAAAGATGAGGATCGGGAGCGGACCTTCGGCATCCTGCGGGCGATAGAGCCGCGTCGGAAGCTCGCCACCGGGGCCGGGGATCGTACTGTCCTGCGTCACCACTCCGTTCGGAGGATCTTCCGAGACTGAGGCGACCATCTCAGCGTATTGAATCCGTGCCGCTGGTGGATCGAGGCTCTCGAGCAGGGGGCGCGTGCTCCTCTCCGCGAGATCGAGTATGAACTGGACCTGTGGATCTAGCGTCACTCATGCGCTCCTAAAAAGAGGACTGCTGACACGCCGAGCCCCAGCTCAGAAGACTTCCCAAACACCCGGTGTTGCAAGCTCCACAGAGTACCCGTCAGGGTCACGGAAGTACATGCTCTTTCCGCCTCGTTCCCAGCTCACCTCACTCTCGATATCGACCCCCTCCGCCGCGAGGTGCCGACGCCACGAGTCGAGGTCCCCCGAGTCGATGGCGAAGGCGAAGTGCGCCGGGCCTCCACCGTCGTGGGAAGGAATCCATCCGCCTCTGAACGACGCTCCTGAAGTGGTGGCTCCACGAAGAAAGAGCAGGAGCACTGTGCCCTCCCCTGCGTCCAGGGCGGCCAGGCGATCTCCTCGCGACATGGCGTTCAGTCCGATCACGCGCTCATAGAAGCGGACCGCCCGATCAAGATCCTCGACGTAGAGGGCGGTCTCCAAGATTCGCCGAACCCGGGGCATCGTCTCAGTTCCTGACCCACTTCCAAACGGTTCGGTCGCCGACGGACGCTCCCCAGATGTTGCCCTGGTCGTTGACCGAAACGCCTTCGGGGTGGCTCGTGGCTCCGTGCGTGCAGGGGTCCGGAATAAAGCCGGTCAATACGCCGTCGGTCACGCTGCCAATCCGGATACCCCGATGCCAACCCGGGTTGCAGCCGTACTGCCCTTCGGCCGCCCTCGATTCGGAGTCGAGCACGACACGTCCAGGCAGTCGGACGCCACAGGTCTTGTTCTCGGTCATCACGTCCATCATCTGTGCGAGCTGGTCCTCGAGCTTCGCTGCATTGCCAATTTGGCCCGCGGAGGCCCTCAGGGCCACGAGGAAGCCGGCACAGGTTATGCGCCATCGGCCCGCCGTTGCCGCCTCACTTCGTACAGAATAGCCGTTGCGGCGGAGGCAACGTTCAGGGAGGAAGCCGACCCGCTCATCGGGATGGTCACGCTGGTGTCACAGAGCTCGGCGACCTTGTGACTGAGGCCGGCGGTCTCGTTACCGAGCATGAGCACGGTCGGATTCGAAAAGGACACTTCGTCGGGCCACACTCCCCCACGCGCCGTTGTCGCGACTAGTTGGAGATTCTGCGTCTGACTCCGCACCCCCTCGAGCCAACCCTTCAGGCCACCCCAGGTCGTGACCCGCACCACGGGCTGAGCAAACAGAGAGCCCGCAGCACCACGGACGGTGCGTGGATCATAGAGGTCCGCCGCGCGGCCGAAGATGACGACGCCATCTACTCCGAGTCCATCACAAGAGCGGATGACCGTACCGAGATTGCCAGGCAACGACGGCTGATCGAGCAGGACGTAGAGTGGCTGCGGCCCTGCCGGGAGGCGCGCAGGATCATCGCTCGGAATCTTGACGACCGCCAACAATTCCGAGACGTCATCCTTGTCACTGAGCTCCTCCATCAGGGGAAGACTCAGCTCGAGGTGCAGGCGAGCGCGGGATGAGCGCAATGTGTCTTGAGCCCAAGCCGATAGTGGGCGTGAGGGCGCATAAAGGAACGCCTCGATCCTCCACTCCGGATTGGCCATGAGCTGATTCAGCGATCGAACACCTTCGACCACAAATTCGCCGTAGCGATGGCGCTTTTTTCGACTTCGGCCGAGCGCTTCCACTCGCTGAAACCACTGGTTCTTCGACTCGACAGGAAGTATCCGCGGCACTTGTCCCAACGGCTGAGTCCCAGATCTAGGGTGCGGCTGATCCGTGCCCCCTTCAAGTAGGGCGGTGTCCCAAACGTAGTCCAAAGTAGAGGTGGTGGGCGGCGGCCCGTGCGCTACATTCCCGCTTGCCCGAGGAAGGGACCATCCATAGGAGGGACGAATGGACGCCAGCAAGATGACCAGGCGCCAGCTTCTCAAGAGGTTCGGAGCCGTCGGCGGCTCATCGCTCGTGATGGGTGCGATGGGGGCATGGGACCTGATGGGTCAGCCGTCAGGCCCGCGCCCCGTCTTGAAGGGGACGCGGCCGGACACGAAGGTCATCGTGCTCGGTGCGGGACTGTCGGGGCTGACTGTCGGCTACGAGCTGGGGAAGCTGGAGTACGACTACAGCGTCCTGGAGGCACGCGACTCCGTGGGCGGTCTCTGCTGGACCGTCCGGCGCGGAACGCAGCACACGGAGATCGGCGGCGAGACTCAGGTGTGCGATTTTGACGAAGGGCAGTACTTCAACGCGGGGGCGTGGCGGATTCCGCACCGCGACCAGGGGGTCCTGGGCTACTGCAAGGAGCTGGGCGTCCCTCTCCAACTTTTCGTGAACCTAAGCGACGCGAACTACTTCTACGAAGAGGACCCCGAGTTGGGCCCCCTCTCCGGCAAGCGAGTCCGATTGCGCGAGGTCAAGGCCGACCTGTGGGGTTCCACGACCGAGCTGCTGGCCAAGGCGATGGACCAGGGCCAGATCGACGCACCGCTCACCGAAGAGGACAAAGTCCTCCTGATGGAGTTCCTGGTGCGAGCCGGGTACCTGGATTCAGAGGACCACTTGTACGGCCCACCGGAACTGCGCGGGTCGGAGGATCGGTACGATTTCAGCGCCCTACTCCGTTCCGACTTCGGAAGCCGGGTACGCTCCCTCTACGCCGGCACCGGGGGACCGGACCCCGTCTTTCAGCCGATCGGGGGCATGATCCAGATCCCGCTCGCCTTCGAGCGAGCGATCGGTGACCACATCAGGTTCGGGGCCGACGTGGGGTCGATTCACCAGACCGAAGACGGCGTGCGAGTTGTGTACAGGGACACCCGGTCCGGACAGGAGCGGGAGGAGACCGCGGACTTCTGTGTGTGCTGCCTACCGATGTCCGTGCTGAAGGGAATCGACGTCAATTTGTCGCCCGAGATGGCGGACGCCGTGAGCAAAACCGAGCACAGCTCGAGCGCAAAAATGGGACTGCAGATGAAGCGCCGCTTCTGGGAGGAGGACGACGGGATCTTCGGTGGGCACCTCTGGAGCTCGAGCCTGCAACTGGGAGAGTTCTCCTATCCCTCGAACGACTACTTCACGGACAAAGGTGTGCTGTTGGGCTACTACGGCCGTGGTGGGCAAGCCGGGCTATCGGACATGCCGGTTCGAGACCGGGTCGAGCATGTGCTCACTCAGGCCAGCAAGGTCCACCCGCAGATGAGGGAAGAGTTCGAGAACGCGTACTGTGTGTGGTGGGAGAAGGTCCCATACAGTCTTGGCGCATACGGGAGGACCCCCGACGCTGAGCTTCTCGAACAGCTCAGCAAGGCGGATGGTCGCGTCTATCTGGGGTCAGCGGGCGCAAGCGGGCGCCCAGCGTGGCTCGAGGGCGCCATCCAGTCGGCTTGGCGGACCGTAGAGGCTCTTCATGAGCGGGTGATGCAGGGGTAGACCTCAGCCGGCGTCCGGTCTGAAGAAGCCCCAAGTCTTCAGTCCCCATCCGACGGTCGCGTGGCCCACGATCTCGTAGCCGAAGTGCTGATAGAGTGGGACATTGGCCTCGTCTTCAGTCGTGAGCGTCACACCTTCAGAACCGGAGTCCTCACGGGACATGAGGTGGACATGCTCGATCAGCCTGCGGCCGAGCCCCTTGCCCTTCGCTGCGCGGCGCACGCCGATCATGTTGAGGTGGATGTGTGGAGTTTCCACCTCGAACGGCGCACAAGCGGCAGAAAAAGAGTCGTATCTGGCTCGCGCCGAGGAGCCCAACTCAGCCCATACCCGCTCGCGAAGATCGCTCAACTCCGGCGGGCTCGGCGGCCCGCTAGGACGCGACACCAGTGCAGCCCCATCGAAACTTCGTCTGTGCCCGATCCCGAGCAGGACCTCTCCGCGTAGGACTCGCGCCTCCACGAAGAAGTGGACAAGGATCTTGAGTCGCTGCTCGTAGTCCACGGCGTCGGCATCGAGTACGAAGCGCATCACCGGGTAGTCGAAGAAGGCCTCACACAGGACGTCGACTACCTCCGCTACATCATTCCCGCTGAGCCTGAAGACAGTCTCGAGCACGCGCGACGCAGCTACTTCACGAAGAGCATCTCGCGGTACGTCGGCACCGGCCACAGATCATCCGGAACGAGCCGCTCGAGTCGGTCCACCACGTCCCGCACCTCGGTCATCGCCGGAATGATGTTGTCGCGCATGTGCGCCGCCTTCGACACCAGGTCGTCACCACCGAGCTCCTGGTTCCGCGTCGCGAGCACGCTCAGCTTCTGGCTCAGAGCGTCGACGAGCTCGTTCATCTGCCCAGCGATCGCGAGCACGCCGTCGCTCTTCATGCCGAGGTTGTCGGCACTCTGGGCTGTGGCGAGAAGGTCGCTCAAGTAGCGGACCGCGGCCGGCAGGATCATCGTCTGCGCGATCTGCTGCGCGCTCTCACCCTCGATGTTGACCGTCATGAAGTACTGCTCGACGAAGATCTCGTAGCGGGACTCGAGCTCGCGGTGCGAGAGCACGCCGTATTTCTCGAAGAGCGATGTGTTCTTCTCCTCGACCAGCTTCGGCAACGCATCCATCGTGCTGCGTAGGTTGAGCAATCCGCGACTCTCCGCTTCGACGGCCCACTCGTCTGAATAGTTGTCGCCGTTGAAGATCACGTGCTTGAACTCGTGGATCTCGGAGGCGAGCAGCGAGCGCAGAGCGTCGTCGAACGACGTGCCCTTCTCCAGGGCTCCCTCGAGCTGGCCACACAGTTCGTCGATCGACTCGGCCACGATCGTATTGAGGACCGTCACCGGGAACGAGACGCTCTGCGCCGAGCCGAGCGAGCGGAACTCGAACTTGTTGCCCGTAAACGCGAACGGTGACGTCCGGTTCCGATCCCCCGCGTGCCTGGGCAGGCGCGGCAGAACCTTCACGCCGAGGCCCAGTAAACCGTGCGACTTGCTCGACTTGGCCTCACCGGCCTCCTCGATCTGCTCGAAGATATCCTGCAGCTGATCGCCAATGAAAGCGGAGATGATCGCCGGCGGAGCCTCGTTCGCCCCGAGGCGGTGGTCGTTGCCTGCGTAGGCCACAGACGCTCGCAGCAGATCCTGGTGTCTCGCGACCGCTCTGAGAACAGCGGAGCAAAAAAACAGAAACTGCATGTTATCGTGCGGCGTCTCGCCCGGCTCGAGCAGGTTCTGATCTTTGGTTCCGAACGAGAAGTTCAGGTGCTTGCCGCTACCGTTCACGCCTTGGTACGGCTTCTCGTGCAATAGGCACACGAGGCCGTGCTTCCGGGCGACCCGACGGAGGGTGGACATCATGAGCTGCTGATGATCTGCGGCCTGGTTCGCATCCTCGAAGATCGGCGCCATCTCGTACTGGCCCGGCGCCACCTCGTTGTGGCGCGTCTCGAGCGGCACGCCAAGCTTGTACAGTTCGAGCTCCACCTCGTTCATGTACTCGAGCACCCGCTCGGGGATCGACCCGAAGTAGTGGTCGTCCATCTCCTGACCCTTTGGCGGCTTCGTGCCGAAGAGCGTGCGCCCGGTCGTCTGAAGGTCGGGGCGGCGGTAAAAGAACTCCTCGTCGACGAGGAAGAACTCCTGCTCGAAGCCGCACGTCGCGCGCACGGGCTGCGGTGGTGAACCGAAGAGGACCAGAGCGCGTCTGGCCTGCTCGTCGAGCGCATGCATGGAGCGCAGCAGCGGCGTCTTGGTGTCGAGCGCGTCACCAGCCCACGAAGCGAACGCAGTGGGAATGCACAGGTAAGCGCCACCGGCCCCCTCCATGAGGAACGCCGGCGAGGTCGGGTCCCACGCGGTATATCCGCGGGCCTCGAAGGTCGCGCGCAACCCGCCAGAGGGAAAGGAGGACGCATCCGGCTCACCCCGCACGAGCTCGCTGCCGTTGAACTCCGTGATCGCCCGCCCGTCGCCGGTCGGCTTCAGGAATGAATCGTGCTTCTCCGCGGTGTGGCCCGTGAGCGGCTGGAACCAGTGCGTGAAGTGGGTGGCGCCCTTCTCTATCGCCCAGTCTTTCATGGCAATCGCCACCGTGTCCGCCACCGACGGATCGAGCTCGGTACCGTTCTGGATCGTCGACAGCAGTGCCTCATACTGTGGCTTGGGGAGGCGCGACTTCATCTGGTGTAGTCCGAACACGTTCTGCCCGAACACCTCCTCGAGATCGATGCGCTCCTGGTCCTCACGGCCGTTGGCCGGAGCCGGCGTGTACTTGGCCGCAGCCAAAGAATCGAAGCGGGGAATCACGCGAGTCACGGGCAGCAATCTCCTGGTCGAGCCGACGGGGTTTTCGTCACGGGAGTTGAAAGTCGCCATCGCGGACATCCTCTTCAAGAGCGAAGGCGCGTCGAATTGCCTAAGTTTTAATACGCTAAAGTAAATAGAGTTATTTCGATCATTATATGCTCGAGCCATGACATTCTACGGAAGAAGCCGGGAGCTGGGTCTGCTACGCGCGGCCTTCGACCGCCCAGAGGCGTCCGTTGTGACCGTCTCCGGCATGCGCGGAGTCGGCAAAACGGCCCTTGTGATCAGGGCCCTCGATGGCTTCGAGGCGTTGCGTTTGCGATGCCCGCCACTGCCGGACCAAGCACAGCGGGAGACGCTCGCTCGGGCGCTGCAAAGGGGGACCGACCCAGATTCCGGAGCGGAGTCGGCGCTTCCCTACCCGGCCGCTTGGGCGGAGCTGTTCGGGGTAGCGCTCGGGCGCGCAAAACCCAGTGCCGCACCGTACGTGTTGGTGCTCGACGACGCACACCGCCTCCGGCATGCGAGATCACGGTTTCAGGCACCGCTTCGTGCGACACTCGAGAAGGCACGCGCGGAGGGCCGCGCGCTGCATGTCGTGCTCATGAGTCACTCACTCACGAGCGCAGCGACCGAGGCGTTCACCGACGTGCTCGGCATGCACCTCGACCTGGGCCCCCTTCCCTTCCGCTCGGCGGTGCCGCTGCTGCCGAGAGGGCAGCCGCGCGACCTGGTCCGCGCGTACACTGTCTTCGGCGGCATCCCTCGGGTTCTACGCATGCTCGATCCATCGACCACGCTCGGCACCAACCTCCGAAACCTCGTGTTCGACACCAGCGGCCCACTCGCGGAAGCCGGACGGGATTGGCTCGAAGCGGACCTGCAAACCCCCGCGCGCTACTACGCCGTGCTCTCCACCCTCTCGAGCGGCGAAGCGAGCTGGAAGACGGTACATGCAGGGGTGCCTGATTTGACGACGAGCGGCCAGATCGCACCCTATCTGCAGCGCCTGCTCGAACTCGGGTTGTTGGAGATCAGGCAGTCCATGGACGCAAAGCCGCGGAACCGCTCGCGACGCTACCGAATCCGGGACCCATTCCTCGCCTTCTGGTTTCGGTTCGTGCTTCCCCGCCTCCACAATCCTACCGGTCTAGATTCGGCGGCGTACGTGAGCGAGGTCATTCGAAGCGAGCTCGACAGACACGTCGTCGGTGTCTTTCCTGCGATATGCAGGGATTTCATGCAATTCGATGCGATCGAGGCGTTCGGGGCCAACGCCCGGGAAGGTGGCTCGCTCTGGGGTACGGGCTATCAGATCGGCATCGCAGGCATCCTGTCGTCCGGCGCCGCCTACTATGGCGACAGCTACTGGGTACGGCTCGCGTCGGAGGACCGCCCGCTCGAGCAACTCGATGCCGCCATACGCGAGACGAGCTACGGATTCGGGCGCGAGCAACGCATACGCCTCATCTTCACGGGCCAGCCGCTACCGCGCGGTCTCAAACGGGAGGTCGCGCGCAGGCTCGACGCGAGGGTGGTCGATGCCCAGGCCTTGGCTGGTCTGGACTAGAAGGCTGTTGAAGAAGTACAGCGGGCCGCGTTGGGGATGCCACGGCCCCAGATCCTAGGCGGAGCGACGACGCCATAGCCGTCGCTACGGCTAGGAGCCCCAACGACGGAGATGGGGCCGTGCCACCCCAACCCACACACTCGTATGTTCATTTCATCATGGTGCTGGGCACATGGCGGTTGCGCGGTTGATCCATCGTCTCTCCTCGTCGCCGTAGCCCTGCTACGACTCCTCGTCGTTCCTTGCCTGAACGCGCGCAAGCGCCATGTGCGCGGCCCACTGTACTTCTTCAACAGCCTTCTAGCAGCGACACCTCATCTCATACGTCGAGGTTCTTCACATACCTCGCGTTCTTCTCGATGAACTGACGTCGTGGCTCCACGTCGTCACCCATGAGCCGGTCGAACAAGTTGGAAGCGATCGCAGCGTCCTCGATCTGGACCTGCAGGATAGTTCGCGCCTCAGGGTCCATGGTGGTCTTCCAGAGCTGGTCCGGGTTCATCTCACCGAGACCCTTGTAGCGCTGGATGGTCACGCCCTTCGCTTCCCCGTTCTTGCCCCCGAGCCGCTTGAGGTACATGTCCCGCTCTTGGTCGGAGTATGCATAGAAGTCGGACTTACCCTTGTGCACGCGGTATAGAGGCGGCTGCGCGATGTAAACGTACCCTGCCTCGATGAGCTCCCGCATCTGACGGAAGAAGAACGTGAGAAGCAGTGTGCGGATATGCGCACCGTCAACATCGGCGTCCGTCATGATCACGACCTTGTGATAACGTACCGACTCGAGATCGAACTCCTCGCGGATTCCCGCGCCGATCGCGGTGATCATCGCGCGGATTTCCTCGTTGGAGAGGATCTTGTCGATACGCGCGCGCTCCACGTTGAGGATCTTCCCCTTGAGCGGGAGGATCGCTTGGAACGCACGGTCACGACCCTGTTTCGCGCTACCGCCTGCAGAGTCCCCCTCGACGAGATAGAGCTCGCAGAGCGAGGGATCAGAAATCGAGCAGTCTGCGAGCTTCCCCGGGAGCACGCCACCTTCGAGCCCACTCTTCTTGCGCGCGAGATCCCGCGCCTTACGCGCAGCATCCCGCGCCCGCGCCGCCTGCAACGACTTCTCGATGATAGCCTTCGCCGCCTTGGGATTCTCATCGAGGAAGATCGACAGATGCTCGTTGACCGACGCCTCCACGGCACCGCGCACCTCGCTGTTGCCCAGCTTGGTCTTGGTCTGACCCTCGAACTGAGGTTCCATGACCCGGATGCTGAGAACGCAGGTAAGACCCTCGCGGACGTCGTCGCCCGAGAGGCTCTCGTCCTTCTTGAAGATCTTGTTGCGGCGGGCGTAGTCGTTGATCGTGCGCGTCAGCGCCGCCTTCAGCCCCGTCAGATGCATGCCACCTTCGTGCGTATTGATGTTGTTCACGAAGGTGTGGGTATTCTCGCTGAAGCCCTGGTCGTACTGGAGCGCCAACTCGATCTCGGCCTCGGGCCTGGACGTCTCGAAGTAGCAGACTTTTTCGTGCAGCGCCGTGCGGCTGCCGCGCAAGAACTCCACGTACTCGGCGATTCCACCCTCGTATCGATAGTCCTCCGACGTGCGTCCATTGCGCTCGTCGGTGAGCGTGATCTTCAGGCCCTTGTTGAGGAAGGCCATCTCACGCAGGCGGTTCGAGAGCACCTCGATCGAATACTCGAGCTCGGTGAAGATCTCGTCGTCCGGCTTGAACCAGACTTTGGTGCCGGTGCCCTTCGCCTTCCCGATCTCCTCCAGCTCCTTGACCTTCACCCCCCGCTCGTAGCGCTGGTGGTACGTCTTGCCACCACGGCGGATCTCGACCTCGAGGAAAGCCGAGAGTGCGTTCACCACGCTCACGCCGACGCCGTGCAGGCCGCCTGAGACTTTGTAGGTGTCTTTGTCGAACTTACCGCCGGCGTGCAGCACCGTCATGGCGAGCTCGACACCGGGCACTTTCTCGGTGGGGTGGATGTCCACCGGGATGCCTCGCCCGTCGTCCACGACCGAGACCGAGTTGTCCTCGTGGATCGTGACCGTCACCTCCGAACAGTAACCGGCCATCGCCTCGTCGATCGAGTTGTCGACGACCTCGTATACGAGGTGATGCAGTCCGCGCGCCGACGTCGAGCCGACGTACATGCCCGGCCGCTTCCGCACCGCCTCCAGACCCTTGAGGACCTGGATTTGTCCGGCGGTATACTCCGCATCTTTCGGTTTCTTGCTCTTTGCCATGTCCGCTCCGTGAGCGCTGATATCGGTGTTCGCGCTGCTAGATCGTCTCCGCCAGCACGAAAACTATACGTTCCAATGGGACATCCCCGAGGCGCTCGTTCACCTTCGCAAGGAACTCCCCCTTCATGATGTTCAGCTCCATCAGCCACGCACTGGTGCGTACCTCGACGAACAGCGTCGCCTCGGACACACCCTTCGCCCTGGTCACGTGTGCGACGTGCTCGCCAACGAGCTCGGGCCAGAGGTCGAGCACCCTCATGCGCTCGACCTGTTCCTTCACCCCGTGCTTCTCGAGAACGGCAGCAAGCACCGAGTCGATGCGAACCGGTCTGCCGGCCATCACGCGGTGATCCTGCCTGCTTCGATGTGCCAACGGGCGAGCGAATCCTTCCGGATCTTCACGTCGGCCTCCTTCGGCGACGTCAGCACGACCTGCCCCATCTCTTCCTTCTCCATCAGCGCAAGCACCCGTTCGCCCCGCCCGCTGTCCAACTCCGCGAAGACGTCGTCCAGGAGGATCAAAGGCCTTCGCTGGCGAGTCTCCCGGATCGTCCTAGCCTCGACGAGCCGGAGCGCGAGCGCAGCCGTGCGGCGCTGCCCGCCCGAGCCGTACGTGCGCAGGTCGAGGCCGTTCGCATGGTCTTCCAGCCGCAGGAGGAGATCGTCCCGGTGCGGGCCGACGACCGTTGTTCCCATTCTCCGCTCGCGCTCGCTCGCCTCGGCGAGGGCGTCGCGGAAGGCAGCCGCGATCTCTTCTTCGGACACGGCGGCATCAAGCGTCACGCTCGGCCGGTACGTCATTTGCGCAACGACACCGTCCGAGACCTCCCGGTAATAGTCCCCGAACGCCCCGCACCGCTGTTCGATCCAGTCCCGCCTGGCTCGCATCACCCCCGCGCCGCTCCTGACGAGCCCCCTGTCCCACGCCACGACGACCGAAGCGGGCTGCCCGTCCTTGAGCGAAGCGTTGCGGCGCACCAGGATCTTTCGGTAGTCCTGGAGCGCCGTGAGGTACCCGGGCTCGCTGAGGGACAGCACGATGTCGAGAAAGCGCCGGCGCTCCGAGGGGCCTCCGCTCACGAGCTCCACGTCGGCAGGGGAAAAGATCACTGCTGCGAGGCGCCCCAGCGCGTCGCCCATGCGCTCGGGCTCCGCGCCGTCGACCGAGACCTTCTTCCGCTTTCCTTTCTTCTCGAAGGCCGCCGCGACCTCCGATGACCCGCCCGCGTCTGTCTCCTCCAAGGTGCCGGCGACCCTAAAGACCCCCTGGTGGAACGCTACGAGTTGTTCGTCGCGAGCACCTCGGAAGGACCGGAACGTCTCGAGGTAGTAGATCGCCTCGAGGAAATTGGACTTGCCCTGCGCGTTGTCACCGATCAACGCGACACCCTCGGACGGGAGTTCCAGATCCTGACTTCCGAGGTTTCGGAAGTGGCGAATCGCGAGCCCGCTCAGACGCACGGACCAGCGGTTGGGAGAGTCCCGGAGCGCATAGGACAATTTAATGGATTTTCGAGCGCAGGACTACCCCGAGTGGAAGTGCCCGAAACGCTTGTGGCAGAACGCTTTTCGGCGCTCCATCCCGCCACCGTCATGTGTATGGCTTTCCCCCAGAATCAAGCCCCGAAGGTCACCCCGATCAGCGTCCTTTGAAGTCCGCTTTCCGCTTCTCCATGAACGCCGCCATGCCCTCCTTCATGTCCTCCGTCGAGGCGAGAAGACCGAAGAGGGAGGACTCGAAGGCGAGAGCATCCGGCGTCGCGGTGTCGAGCGCTCTGTAGATCGACTCCAGCGCCATGCGCACCGCGATGGGTCCGTTCTTGGTGATCCTACGCATGAACTTCTTGGCGTCGCTGAGCAACGACTCGCGGGGCACGACGGCAGACACGAGCCCAATCTGCTCGGCGCGTTCCGCGCCAACCATCTCCCCGGTGAGCGTGAGTTCAATCGCCCTACCGAGACCCACGAGGCGGGAGAGTCGGATCGTTCCTCCGTAGCCGGGGATGATGCCGAGACCAACTTCGGGTTGACCGAAGCGGGCGTTCTCGCTCGCGATGCGGAGGTGGCATGCCAGGGCGAGCTCGCAGCCTCCCCCCAGCGCAAATCCCCCGACCGCTGCGAGCACGGGCTTCGGGAAACGCTCAATCGCCATGAAGACATCCTGGCCGTCCCGGCTCACTCGAACCCCCGAGATCGAGTCCATCTTCGCGAGTTCACCGATATCCGCTCCTGCGACGAACGCCTTCTCACCCGCCCCCGTCACGATCACACCCCGTACGCTGTCGTCCTCCCTCAGGCTCTCGAAAACCTGCCCTAACTCGGCGACCACCTCGGCGTTGAGCGCGTTGAGTTTGTCCTGCCGATCGATGAAAATAACTGCGATCTCGGCGTCTTGTTCGACTCGGATGTACGTCAGATCGGCCATGTTCGGGCGGTCCTTCCCAGAGCGTGTGCAGCTGTCGGAACCGAGCAAGATAACGGCTCGACCAGCGATGGAAAAATGCCCTCCCAGCCCTTACCTTTGCGCGCTGAGCCGCGCGATTCGGTGCGCACACGTCCGCACCCGCGCCCGCCATTTTCCCTGTCCGAATCGGGCGAGAGGCCCGAAGTAGGAGCGTACATGAGCCGGTCCCTGAACAAGGTGATGCTGATCGGAAACGTCGGTAACGACCCGGAGATCCGGGCGACTTCATCAGGCGCGCGCGTGGCCAAGCTTTCCGTGGCGACGAACCGGTCCTGGTCCGACCGCTCCGGCCAGCAGCAGGAGAAGACCGAGTGGCACCGGCTGACTTTCTTCGGGCGCCTGGTCGACATCGTCGAGCAATGGGTGAAGAAGGGTGACCGGCTCTACGTGGAAGGCCGCATCGAGTACTCCCAGACCGAGGGCGAGGGCGGGACCAAGTACTGGACCGACATCGTTGTCAACGAGATGGTGATGCTCGGCTCGACGACCGGCGGCGGCGGCGCAAGCTTCGATCGCGGGAGCGGGGCCGGCGGCGAGTTCAGTGGCGGCGGTAGTGAACGTGGGGGTGGAGGTGGCGAAGGCAGTCAGGCCAGTGCCACCGAGCCGGACGACGACCTGCCCTTCTAGGCTCGGCTATTTAGCTGTCTACAGGCACCTCGGCCTCGGACTCCCAGAGGCCCAGGAAGTACTCTTCATACCTCTCGGGGTGAGCCCGGTAATCGTCTAGCCACATCTGGAAGGGCGGTAGCGAGATCTTGCGGGACAGCCAGTCGGTAGCGATGCGAACCATCTCGACGTACGTCAGTTCCTCGTCTCCGCCGTCTTCGCTGTAGGCCCGTTGGGCGAGCAGGTAGATCTCGTCCGGGCTCAGATAGAGGAGGAGATCCGCGACCTGCGCCGAGCAGTAGTCGACATACTTGGCGCGCAGGACCTCTGGCGGCTCTTCGGAGCCCTGTTGACCCGCGTCCACGGTGACGCTCCCGCTGGACGTGAAGAAGCCCCCGGCTACGCCGGGCGCGATCGGTTACGTCGGGTTCGATCGCGCCAAAGGTATGGACCGGAAGGCTTTGAAGCGCAAGCTCTAGGAAACGGCCTGGGGCGCCTCTTGGACCTCTTGGGGCGGCTCGGTCTTGCTCTGCTCGCGTAGGTGCCGGTAAATGAAGCGCCGGGTCAGACCGTACAAGACCACGCGGCTCAGAAACTCGGGATCCGTCTTCTGGACCTCTTCAGCCTGAGCGGCGATGTCGCGCGGCAAGCGCACTGTGAGTTGCACGGAACACATCTCCCACATAGACACACCTCGCCCTCGACTGCAGGATGAAAAAACACGGTTTTCCGAGTCCCGCTCATCGCGGGAGGATGTCGACGATGGTTCGGCTGAGCGGCGGCGCCATCATCGATGTTGTTCACCACAGTAAGTCACTCGTCAGGTGTACGCAACCCCTTTGTTGGCCGGGCCACAAGAAAATGTGTGATCGGTAAAGTGTTGTCCTGTAACGACTTACGATTTCCCTATTTTCCCTAAACCAACTGTTCCCAAACTTCATCGCATCTTATACTCCACAGCGTGCGTGTCGCGGAAGTGCAAGTGGCTCACAGAGTTTGGAGATCCGAACTTCTCGCTCACACACAGTCGACCGTCAAGAACTTTTTACAAATAAAGTGCCACGGGAGGGTAGAGCAGAGAAACGCTATTAGGGGTGCTTTCTCAGAGCCGATGAAGCGCTCCGGTGGTGCCGCAGGATCGGTCGCACTGACGATCATCGCGGTTCGGTAGGCCCGCCCCGAGTCCCCATTCTGGAATGCGACACACCCTCGCCGCGCCGGACCCCCGCGTAACGACTTCAAGTGCCGTGAACTCGCGTAACGGGCCGTGCGCACGTCCACCGTCGCCACGGGGCCTCGGCCGCCGTTGCCCCCGGCGACCACGGGCTGCTAGTAAGCTAGTGCACCACGAGCGAGCCCGTCGCCGACCGTGCCAACGTCACCGCCTCGACCATCGACTCCTGAACACGGAGACTATCGAGCGTCTCACGTTCACCAAAGGTGTCCAGCATGTGCTCGACCGACCTGAAGCGGTCCGGCTCGAAGCGAGCCATCATCGAGACGAGTCCTCGGCGCATCGCCGCGAGACTCGTGCGGGCCTCTCGGAAGGTGGTCGGCAGAGGAAGCCGCACGCGGTACTCGATCGAGTCAGCGTCCCAGACTGGCTCGAAGCGACATACCTCGGCGCTCGGAAACGCTTCCGAGAGCGCATGCTCGAGCGGACCGTCGGGCTCGCTGAACGCCGTCTTGAACACGAGTGCACAAGCATCGTAGTCGAGGTGTACTCGGGTGAGTCGCCCTGGTCCGAGCACAAACCGGATCGACGTGCCCTCGTGCAGGTCCAGGTCGCGGCAAATATCCCGGTAGCCGATCCGCAGGAAGGTCGGGCGTGTGAGCGGACCGAAACCCACGCGCTCCAGAATCCGAAGCCCGAGCTTGAACGAGTACTGACGGAGTGGGCTTTCGTCGCGGGTAGCCGCGGTCGCGGTAATCAGGCTCGCGACGTGGTCCAGGGTCGGCTCGTAGACCCAGTCCAGCACCACGAGCTCGGTACTGAGATCGAGGACTTTCACGCGACCGCTCCCGAGGTCTATGACTTCGGCGGAAGCAGCGTAGCGGCCCTCGACCACGAGCGCGAGCCCGATGTCCTCGATGCGACCCCCGGGAGCGTCCATCTCATGAACGTCCCTGTATTGCACAATCGCGCGAGTGAGCGGAAGCTCACAGATCCCGGGAACATCCCCCATCGCCTCGGGGCGGGCGTAGGTCTGCGTGCTCGGATCCATTGCCTGGTCTCGTTCGCGCCGACCCCACGGGGCACGGACGCGCCTTTTTGTGGAAAAGAAACCCGGCCGGGGGCCGGGTTCGACTGAGTCGGGTCGGGGCAACACCCCAACACACACAACGCTTTCGTAGGATCTGGCACTCACGATCCGTACCAACGTTAACGACCTGTTTACGGCCACCGCAAGGAAAACGTCTGGCCGGTGATGGTCAGGTCGTGGATCGCGCCTTGCTCAGTCCAGGCACCCCGATCATCTTGGGACGACCCCAGCCGAACCGCAACGGACCCGCCCATCCTTCATGACGATGCTCAACGAACGTAGACGCTCGGTCGCGTTCATCGAGAACGATGGCCAACCGTGGGCGTGTTTCCTCGTCACGTTCGTGGAAGAAGAGGGGCTGTGGCACGGCTACTTCTCGTTCCGACCAGGACATGGAGAAGCCGAAGAGGACGAGGTTCGGACCGCCGACATCTTCATCGAAGACTCGGAAGCCGAGATCCACGACAAGGCTCGCGGGCTGGGCCGCCCTCTCCTGACCGGATTGCTGGATTCCGCCCTGCACACGAGCCGACGAAACGGGAACGGCAACCCTCGGCTCAGGGGGCGGTTCCGGAGACTTCTCAGGGAGAACGCCCACGAAATCGCCGGTGATTGGGCGACCGCCGACGTGTCTCTTCCGAAGCGTGAAGAGCTCGAGGAACTCAGGTCGCTCTACACTTCCTACCGCCTGGACCAGGTCTCGCACTTCATCTGCCTGGTCGAGCTGGCGGACTTCGAGCATGCGGTCGACCAAATCCTCGATGGCGAGAGCATCGACTTCCGCAGCAAGGACCGGGTTCAGTTCGCGATGATGGTCGTCGACCATATCGAAAGGTTGCTGCCGCTTCCCGACTTCGAGACCTGGGCCCAGGACTTTCTGGCGCACCCCGAAGCGTACCGCCTATACACACACACGCTCCATCGGGAGGGACGACTCCCGTAGCGGCCCACGGTAGAGGCGTGGGGGGGTGAAGCCCGTTGTGCGACCCGAGCCCCACATTTAGTTTTCTGGGCTTTATTGTTCAGATCCAATGCCTAAGGAGCGTGATCGTCTTGGAAGTAGTCGTCCAGGATAACGAGAGCCTCGACCGCGCACTGCGGCGCTTCAAGCGCAAGGTGCAGCGTTCTGGTCTTTACTCCGAACTGCGCAAGCGTCGGTACTATGAGAAACCGAGCGCCCAGCGTAAGCGGAAGCGTGAAGCGGCGATTCGTCGCGAGCGCAGGCGTCAGCGTCGAAATAGGCGCTAGCCACAGCCTGAGCCGGGCCGCATGGCACTCCTACGCGGCGCGCTGCTCGAAGAGCTCGCCCAACCCCGCCCACGCGTGGAGCGACGAGGGGGTCAGGTAGGTCCACACGAACGCGATAAGCAGACGGTTCCACCCCCGGACGGTCCGCACCTCGGTCGGCGTGAGTCCGGTCAGTGAGACCATCGCGCGGCACAGGTTGCCATCCGATGTGAAGCCGAGCCTGTACGCCGCCTGCGCGACGGTGACCTCGCGATCGGACAACAGGTACGCTACGGCCATCATTCTGAACCATCGCAGGTACGTGTACGGCGACTCCAAGCCACGCCTGCGGAATCTCGCCTTCAACGCCCCCCTGCTCAGGTGGCATGCCCGAGCCATCGCGTGCAGGTCGTGATAATGCGTCGGGAACTCTAGAACGCGGCGTGCAAATGCACGGAGCGGACCCGGCAGGGGGGTCCCCGCCGCTTTGCTCAGGTCGGCCAGCGTTCTGTCCACCCAGGACACGCCGTACTCTTGCCTGCCGATGACGTCGCGCAGACGCGCGGTGAGGTACTCGAGGCGTGGAGCCGGCACGTCCCGGCCCAGGCGGTCCACCTCCCAGCTCCTCATCAAGGCTCGGTCTAGCAAGAGAACCGGGAGATCCGGACGAATGCCGCTGAACGGCTGCGTCCTCGCGCCCGAGCGGATCAAGAGGCGTGGGAAGCCCCGTTCGAGCGCAGACGTCGCAAGGACCGGATCGAACACCACATCCTCGTCCGGACGTGCGGCATGCCCCACAACCGTCCTGAGATACGGATCTGAGAGTAATGCGACGATCATCGGCAGTCCCCCCTCCGACGTTCTGATGCCGGTGCCCATGAGTCGGGCCCGTCTTCTATAGTGCTACCGATATAGTGCTACCGAACCTCCTCATCGCGCCAGCTATTCTCGCCCAGGGTGCGAATTCGCCCAGCGTACGAGCCTCGCTACAACGGAAGAGGAACGGGCTTGTCTCCCGACCAGTCATAGAAGCCCATTCCAGTCTTACGACCGAATCGCCCCATCGCTACAATCCGCTTGAGAAGTGGAGGGGGAGCATACCGCGCCTCACGGTACTCCTCGTACATGATCTCGCCGATCATGTTCAGTGTGTCGAGGCCCACGAAGTCACAGAGGACGAACGGGCCCATGGGGTATCCACACCCGAGCGCCATCGCCGTATCAATGTCCTCTACGCCGGCGACGCCCCGCTCCAGCTGCCGGATCGCGTCGAGCATGTACGGCACGAGCAGCAGGTTCACGATGAAACCCGAGTTGTCCTTCGCCGCGACAGGCGTCTTGCCGAGCGCCTTTGAAAACGCGAAGGCACGGTCGAACGTCTCGTCGCTGGTCGCGATCGTTCGGACCACCTCCACGAGCTTCATGACCGGTACCGGATTGAAGAAGTGCATGCCCACGAAGCGGTCGGCGCGCGATGTCGCCGCGGCCATATCGGTGATGGTGAGCGAGCTCGTGTTCGACGCGAAGATGGTGCCTCCACCGCACAGGCTATCGAGTTCGCCGAACAGAGCGTTCTTCGCCGCCAGCTCCTCGACGATCGCCTCGATCACGATGTCGCAGCCCTGAAGGTCAGGTACCTCCGTCGTGAAGCTGAGGCGCCCCAGCGCCGCGTCGCGGTCCTCGGCGGTGAGCTTTTCTTTCTGGACGGCCCGCTCCATCGACTTGCGAATGCGCGCCTCTCCCTTCTCGAGCAGCTCGTCTGTCACCTCTCGAACGATTACGTCGAAGCCACTCTTCGCGGCGACCTCCGCGATGCCGCCGCCCATGAGGCCACAGCCGACTACGCCGACCTTGCTGATGTCCAATTCTATCTCCGTGTCGATTTGTTGGGACGCCCGTTCAGGCATCGTTTGCATCGTCCGACCTCATCACGTCGCGGGCTACCCCGTGGAAATGGCGCTTGACCCAGCGCCGCCAGGCTGCCGGGGGCGGCTCGAGCGAACGCCCGAGTTCCAGAGTGTCGAGTATGCCTTCGAGTTCGGTCTTTGCCTCCAGCAACTTCTTCTTGGCCGACGCGCCAGTCAGGTACGCGATGCCACCCGTGACGCCACCGCCCAGGAGAACCCCGGCAGCTACCGCCAAAGCGACCGGCGTGAGAGTGGAGAGCGCCCATCCCCCAAGCGTCCCAGACGCCGCGCCGCCGAGTCCGCCGAACACGACCGCACTTCCCACGCTGTTCCCACGCGTACCAGGATCGACCACGATCTCGACACGCGACCTGCCCTCCTCGAGCCGTTGCAGGTGTACTTCCACCGACTTCGCGGACGCGATGTAGTACTTCCGCGACTGAGAGCTCGCAGCGCGGGCGATCCGTGACACCCAGTCGACGGCGGGACGATACAGCAGGACTTCGCTTCCCCTGCGCACCGCCTGCAGCAGCTGCGTGCCCACCAGGAAGTCGTCCAAGCGCTTGGACAGCTCCGACGGGTTCCCGGGAACCACGCGAGCAGCTCGGATGAACTGGGGCCCGAACCATCGGTCCAGGGGCCCGCCGAAGGCTGAGTCCGACCGCACCTCGTCCAGCGCCTGCCGGACGTGCATACTGCTGAGGCCGACCTCCCCGGCGATGCGGAAGAGCTCGGCCTCGGAAAGCTCTCCGTCACCGCTGCCCCCATCCGACGACGACAGCTCGGCGGCGCGACCGATGACCGCCTCGAACTCGCGTCGGGTGAGGCCCTTACCGGTCTGGTCGCTCATACTCCCCCGGAACCCTTAAAGAGCCTCGACGACGACCGCGCCGCCCTGACCTCCGCCGATGCACGCCGAGCCAAGCCCGAACTTGCCGCCGCGACGACGTAGCTCGTGGAGCAGGTGGATCGTGATCCGCGCACCGGAAGCCGCCAGTGGATGCGTGATCGCGATCGCGCCGCCGTTCACGTTCGTCTTCTCCGGATCGAGGCCGAGCTCCTTCTCGACCGACTTGTACTGCGCGGCGAACGCCTCGTTCACCTCGACGAGGTCCATGTCCTCCAACGACATTCCGGCCTTCTCCAGCGCAAGACGGGACGCGGGCGCGGGTCCGATGCCCATCACTTGCGGCTCGACACCGACGAAGCCCCACGACACGATCCGGCCAAGGGGCTGCACGCCGTTCGCCTCCGCCCACTCGGCGCTCGCGAGAACAGCGCTCGCCGCGCCGTCACCAATGCCGCTCGCGTTCCCAGCGGTGACCAAGCCGTCCTCCTTGAAATACGGGCGCAGCGCGCCGAGCGCCTCCAGCGCCGTCTCGGGACGCATGTGCTCGTCTGCCGCATACGTGACCTCACCCTTTCGAGTCTTGATCGTGACTGGGGTGATCTCCGCGTCGAAGTAGCCGGCGTCCCAGGCGGCTTTGGCGCGCTGCTGAGAGCCCACGGCGACGCGGTCGACCTCCTCCCGTGACACCTCGTAGCGGTCCGCCAACTCCTCGGCGGTCTGCGCCATGGTCAGGTCGCAATACGTGTCGAGCAAGGACTCCCAGAGAAGGTCCTCGAACTGCCTGCCGGCAGCCCCGAGTCGGAGGTTGCCGAAGCGGGCGCCGCGCACCACGTGCGGGGCTTGGCTCATCGACTCGGTACCGCCGGTGAGGCAGACGTCAGCCTCGCCGAGGATGATCTCCTTGGCGCCCTGAACGATCGCCTCGAAGCCAGAGCCACACAGGCGATTCACGGTAAGCGCACCCTTCTCCTGCCCAACGCCGGCGCGCAGCGCTACGTGACGCGCCAGGTAGATCGCGTCGGCGGAGGTCTGCAGAGCGTTGCCGAAGAAAGTGTGATCGACCTGGTCCGCCGAGATGCCTGCCGCCTCGATCGCGGCGGTACTGGCGATCACACCGAGATCGGTGGCCGTGAAGTCCTTGAGCGATCCGCCGAAAGTGCCAAACCCGGTTCGCTTGCCGGAGAGAACAACGACGTCGCGAGGGTGGCCTTGGGTTGGCATTGGGCCTCAGCTCGAGCGGGAATCAGATGCAAGAATCGTGGACCACAAACTACCCCCCGAGGGCGCCGCCGGTTCACCCCGTCAGATGTCTCGGTCCGCTTCTAGTTGCTCGCGGCACGGAGGCCCGCGACATGCGCGGTGATCCACTGGCCGACATCTTCCGTCGAGTGCTTCCCCCCCAGGTCGGGGGTAGTCCTCCCCGCTGCTACCGAGGCGGCAACCGCAGCCTCCACACGCTCCGCAAGGTCAGAACGACCAAAGTGGTCGAGCATGAGCGAAACGCAACGAATCGCCCCAATGGGGTTCGCGGTTCCCGTGCCCGCGATGTCCGGGGCAGATCCGTGCACGGGCTCGAACAGCGCGTTCCGTCCTGGATGGATATTGGCCGAAGGAGCGAGACCCAGCCCGCCCGTCACTTCTGCGGCGAGATCGCTCAGGATATCACCGAAGAGATTCGACGTTACGATGACTTCGTAGCGCTCCGGTCGCCGGACCAGATCCATGACCATGGCATCGACATACATCGCGTCCTGGTCTATGTCCGGATAGCCGGCGCCCACTTCCGCGAAGACGCGACGCCAAAGACCGCCCGCATGCCTCTGGACGTTGGCCTTGTCCACCAAGGTCACGCGACCACGCCCACGGGAGTCCGCGAACTCGAAGGCCGCCCGGATGATCCGCTCCACCCCCTTTCGCGTGTTGACGTCTTCCTCGATCGCGACCTCGTCCGGTGTTCCCGTCTTGAAGCTACCCCCCATACCCGTATAGGCACCCTCAGTGTTCTCGCGGAAGAGCTCCAAACGCAGCGGGCCCGCTAGATCTCTGAGCGGCGAGAGCTCCGGCGAAAGCAGCACGCACGGCCGGAAGTTCACGTACAGGTCGAGCTTGAACCTCATGCCGAGCAGAATGTCCTTCGTGTGCTCGTTGCCGGGCACGCGTGGGTCACCCAGGGCCCCCAAGAGCACGGCATCGTACTCGGCGAGCGCAGCAAACTCCTCGTCCGTGATCGTGACACCCTCGCGCAGGTACCGCTCCGCACCGAGGTCCCAGTCGTCCAGCTGCAAGCCGAGACCCTCGGGCGCGTTCAACGCCTCCAGCAGGCGGCGAGCCTCGCGCACGACCTCGACGCCGATACCGTCTCCGGGAATGAGCGCGACTCTGGGCATTAGAAGGCTGTTGAAGAAGTACAGCGGGCCGCCACCCGTGCTAACGCACGGGTCCCCGGGATGCCACGGCCCCAGAGGGCACACGCGCAACGCGCGGGTCGCGGAGCAACGACGCCATAGCCGTCGCTACGGCTAGGAGCTCCAACGACGGAGATGGGGCCGTGCCACCCCAACCCACAGACTCGTATGTTCCTATCAGCCACGGTGTTGGGCACATGGTGGTTGCGCGGTTGATCCATCGTCTCTCCTCGTCGGACCACCGCCTTCGGCGGCGGTGCCCGCCCTGCTACGACTCCTCGTCGTTCCTTGCCTGAACGCGCGCAAGCACCATGTGCGCGACCCACTGTACTTCTTCAACAGCCTTCTGAGGGTTTCACTTTGACCACTACCACCCCGTGCCCCGCGGCGCCACTGCCCTCCAGGACGAACGGATACCGGCCGGGAGGGCCACCCTCGAAGTCCACCACGTACCTGCTGTCCAACCGCAGTAGCGGAGGCGACGCGACCTGGTCCGTTCTCTCCAAGAACGCCCGAGCTTCCGGAAGCAAGGAGTCGAGTTCGAAGATGATCTCATGCACGAACCAGTCACCCGTCACGAACTCCAGGTAGGCTCCGGGCTGAATAGTGGTGGCCTGCGGCTCGGCCAGCTCGACGTCCCCTCCCGTGATTACCACACGGTGAACCTCGTCACGATCGGTCAATCCGAGTTCCGAGCGCAGCACTTCATCCGGCTGCAACTCGGAGTCCACCTGACACGACGTGCCGGCGGCGGCGATCAGGAGCGCACAGAGAAAGGGCCTCTGACGGAGCGCTCCTCTCAAGCTTGGACCTCGGCGCCGCAGGCCGCGCAGAAACGCCACTCCGGCGCCAACTCCTCGCCGCACCCCAGACAGGGCACGACGTGCACGTCCATGCCGCAGAACGGGCAGAAGTTCAGCGTGCCCCTCTGCGGGAGATCGGCCCGGCACCAGCGGCAGGCGGTCAGCGGTTCGCCGTCGGACTCGGATTCCGACGCCTCCTCAGCCGACTCGTCCCCGGCGGCGCTGACAAGGCCCGCGTCGACATCGCCCTCCGGCTCGTCCGAGCTCGGATCGTCCACGGGGACCTCCTGGGAAGCGACCTCCTGTCCACCGAGCCGGTCGGAATTGAGGCGCACGTCCACAGCAGCATACTCGCGGTACAGGCCGGTGTTGGGGTTCGAGGACTCGAGCTCTTCGCGCAGGTTCCGGAGCGCCGCCTCGGACTCGAGGATCAGGTAGCCGCCCTCCCCCGCGAGCAGACGCAGCAGAGCGTCTTCGTAGTCACCGTTCATCTCCACACCGATGCGGTCGCGGTGCGAACCGTACGGAACGAGGTTCTGGTAGATCTCCGCGACCGTGAACGGCCCCGTGAGATCGTCGGGCCGTTGCGCACGAATCTCGTCGACGAGTACGCCGTAGAACCTCGAGAGTACTTGTTCGGTCTCGCCCATCACTCCTCCGATTCGACCTCCAGCCGCACCAACCCCGCCTCGACGGCGGCTCTCAGGAACGACTCGGGGTCGGCGAACGGGATCTCCACACCACTCTGCTCATGCCAGCGCTCCGCGAGTCGACGCATGTAGTGTGCAATCGTCTCATGCGAAAAGCCTGCCTGGTCTCTCATCTGTCGAACAATTTCATGCCAGGTCCCACGCACCTGGTGTCCGTCCGTGAGCCGCACGACGTGTCGGCCCTCCGACTCTCCCGACTGGCTCCGCTCGAAGAGTTCGAGCTGGCTGGGATCGAAGTAGGCACCGGGCTCCGCGCCTCGCATCTGCGACTCGACCTCGGCCAAGAGCCGATCGATCGGGTCGTCGAGATCTTCGAGTTCCCGCAGACGCCGCTCCCACGGCGACAACCGTGAGTCACCGGCGTCCAGATGCCAAAGCGCGCGCTTCAGCTCCATGAGCCTCCACACGGCAAGCGCATCCCAGTGCTCCTGCGGGGGCACACGCTCGAGCTCGCGCAGCGCGCCTTCCCAGTCGCCCCGGTCGTACAAGAGGTGACCGAGATAGACGCGCGCCTCGTGCAGGTCGGGATCGAGGCGTAGCGCCCTGCGAATCTGGCGACCCGCGCCGACATCGTCTCCGAGTCGATGCAGCGCATAGCCGAGCGAGGCAGCGGCATCTGCGCTATCGGGTCGGGCGGCGGCGGCCTTCGCGAAGACGTCTCGGCACTGGGAATAGAGCGCCTCGCGGTACAGCGCGCGCCCCATCGTGAGCATGAGCTCGATGTCGTCATCGTACCCCATGGCCGCGACTTCATCGAAGAGCTTCAGCGCGCGCTCTTGCTCACCGAAACGGAGCAAGGTCTCGCCGAGGCCGACCAAGGCATCTTCGTGGGCGCCATCTAGGACGGCCGCCTGCTCGAAAGCCTTCCGAGCCCAGGCATACTCCTCTCTCGCCAATCGCGCATATCCCAGGCCGACGTAGAGCTCAACGTCGTTGGGATATAATGAGAGGCCCTCTTTTAGCATCTCGAGGGCCCCGTCATAGTCGCCATCATTGTAGAGCTTGTGCGCCTGCTCGTCGTATTCCTCTGAACTGAGGAATCGGTCGGGCATGTAGGAAGCTCCTTGCCGACCGCCGCAGGTCGACGCGAATGAGAGATTTCTAGAGCAATCTAATGCGCGGATTTAGCTCGTACCACCCTGGAAATGAGACGGTTCGATGCCTTCCGCGGACCGCTATGCGCGGGCATACGCCACTCCGCAGGAGTTGCAGACGAAGTTCTTCCCTGCCCGGACGAGGCGCGTGCCAGGGCCATGGCGCGGACAGTCGGGATCGTCGCCCGCATCCAGTACGTCCTTGACCTTCCTGCGCTCGGTTTTCGTGGCCTTGGGGATCACGATCCGGTAGCGGAGCGACGAGACGCTGCACTCCAGCAAGCACACTGCGGTGCCGCCCTCGCCAGGTCGGATTCCGAGTACCATGAGGAAGCCCCCGTTCGGGGAGTCCATCTGGACACCGCCATAGTACTGCTTCAGCACTCGCTTTTCGTCGTCTATCTGCAGCACATCCGTCATTGCGCGCGCTCGAAGAGATAGGCGGAGTCCTCATGCCTCGAGTCTCCGTCCACGCTCACGGCGAACCGCGCGCCCGAATAGATCGCGGCGCCGCCGTACTCACCGTTCTTGTTCACGGCATAGTAGTTCACGCCGAAGTTGGGAAGGCCGTCCTCCCGAATGAGACGGGACTCCACGGTCACGTGCACGATTCGGCGAAGCGCTTCCAGGCACGCGTCCTTCGGATGCATGCCGTTGCGCATGAACTCGACGACCGTGTAGCTGCCACACGTCTTGATGACCGCCTCGCCGCGTCCCGTCGATCCGGCGGCCCCCACGTCGTTGTCGCAGTACTGGCCCGCGCCGATGATGGCGGAGTCGCCCACGCGACCGGGGATCTTATACGCGAGACCCGAGGTCGTGGTGACCGAGGACAGGTCGCCGTTCGCGTCGACAATGTCGCAGTTGATGGTACCCTGAGGGCGAAAGCCGTCGTGAGAGTCGAGCAGGCTGTCGCCGAACTCTTCAGGCTCGCGGAACCGCGTCACACGCTCGCTGGACTCCGCCGGCATCAGGTAGTCGTCCTGATCGCTCAGGCGCGCCCTCCATTCGATCCAACGTCGACGGGTTTCCTCGGTCAGCAGATCCTCGATCTTGTGCCCCATCGACCTCGCGAAGCGCTGCGCACCCTCACCTACGAGCAAGTGGTGATCGGTGTAGCGCATCACGTCGAGCGCGACGAGCGAAGGTCGCTTGACACCCTCGATCGCGGCGACCGCACCGGCACCGCGCGTGGGTCCGTGCATGAGGGAGGAATCGAGCTGGACGACCCCGTCCTGGTTGGGCCGTCCCCCGTACCCGACCGACGTGTCGTTCGGGTCTTCTTCCACGAGGTTCACGCCACGCACGATCGCGTCGATCGTTTCCGCTCCGTTCGCGAGCTCTTCGATCGCCCGGCTGACCGCACGGAGTCCGTTCGCGGACGCGACGCACGTCGGCGTCACCCGGCGAATCACCACGGCCGGCGCGCCTTGCAGGCTCTTGGGAAACACGCCGAGAGCCGCGACCGCACCCACTCCCGCCGACGTCTTGATGAAATTACGCCTACTGCCCATGGAGTCCTCCTCGGTAAATCCAGCGACGAGCGGCCGGAAGTATATGCGGGAAGCCAACTCCTCGCCACCCAAAAAGCCGACACAAAAAGCCGAGGATTTGGGAGGATTCGCCGCCGCTGGGCGAGCACGAACGTCTTGAAAGTCAGAAGCTAAAAAAAGGGGGCACGGGAGGCCCCATAGGCTCCCCGCGGCTCCCCGCGGCTCCCCGCGCCCCTGCGTGAAGTTCGCGAACCGGCGTTACGCCACGGTTGCGTCGTCCAGCTTCTTCGAGGCACTGCCGGCGCCATGCGGGATGGCCGGCTGGCAGAATCGGATTCCGATCTCGCGGAGACCCGTCAAATCGCCATCGGTCAGATCGGGGTAACGCTCGCCGATATAGTCGATGGTCTCATCCATCCAATGCTTTTTGTCGTCATCTTCGGCCTGCAGGACGCCGCAACGGTTGATGTGGCTAAACAGCTCGTCGCGTGCCCGCTCCATGAGTTTCTCTTTGCCCAAACCAGTCTCCGCTTATCGTTTCATGAGCGCGCATTCCGCGCGCCGTTTGTGGTCTTCATTAGCTAGGTTTCTTCATTAGCCTGATAACGTAACCGCGATCACCTTATCGGCCAAACCCAAGCCATACACGTGTCCATACCCTCGGCGTCCGACGCAGTCGCGCTCGAAGTCTTCCGCCATCTCTTCACTGCCTTGGCGGAAGAAATGGGCGCCGCCCTGAAGCGCGCCTCGTTCTCGCCGAACATCAAAGAGCGCCAGGATTACTCGTGCGCGCTCTTCAATCCGGCCAGGTCCGCGGTCTCGGTGGGCGACCACATGCCGGTGCACCTCGGTGCGATGCCGATGAGCGTGGAGGCGGCCCTCGAGGAGCTCGGGAGCCTGGACCCGGGCGACGTGGTATGCGTCAACGATCCGTTCCGGGGCGGGACGCACCTGCCGGACATCACGCTCATCTCAGCGGTCCACGGCCCCGAGACCCGCCTGCTCGGTTACGTGGCCTCGCGCGCGCACCACAGTGACGTCGGTGGCTCCACACCGGGCTCGATGCCACTCGCGAGGGAGATCTTCGAGGAGGGCATTCGCATCCCTCCGGTGAGACTGTACCGCGCGGGCGTCTTGAACGACGACCTGTGGAAGACGCTGCTCGCCAATGTACGCACGCCCGTGGAGCGCGCTGGGGACCTCGACGCTCAGCTCGGGGCGCTGCACGCGGGTTCGACCCGGCTGCTCGAGATTACCCAACGGCGCGGGGTCGACGACACCCTCGCTGCCATGGACGCGCTCATCGAGTATGCCGATCGCCTGGTCGAGGCCGGGCTCGAGATGATTCCCGATGGGCGGTACGAGGCCGAGGACTTCATGGAAGATGACGGCTTCGGCTCGGGACCGGTCCCGATCAGGGTCTCGCTGACCGTGCAAGGCCCGAGGCTCGTCATCGACTTCACCGGGACGTCACCCCAGGTGCCCGGCGGCATCAACGCGGTCGCCGCGATCACGTCTTCGGCCGTCCGCTATGTCGTCCGGTGCGTCGTGGAGGCGTTGCTCGGTGAGCCGCTCCCAGCGGGAGGCGGCTCGATGTCCGCGGTCACGATGGAGCTGCCCGACGGGTCCCTCGTAAACGCGGCGCTACCGGCATCGGTCGCGGCTGGAAACGTCGAGACGAGTCAGCGCATCACCGACGTGCTCATGCGGGCCTTCGGGGTCGCGCTTCCCGAGCTTATGCCGGCGCTGTCTCAAGGCACGATGAACAACATCACGGTGGGTGGCGTCGACCCCCGCAACGGCAAGGCCTTCGCATACTACGAAACGGTGGGAGGGGGGATGGGCGCGGGCCCGACGGGACCCGGCCTCTCCGGTGTGCACTGCCACATGTCCAACTCGCTCAACACGCCGATCGAGGCACTCGAGCACGCGTATCCCTACCGCGTGACCCACTACGGCATCCGGAGGGGCTCGGGCGGTGCGGGGCTCCACCGAGGTGGGGACGGCCTGAGGCGCGACCTCATGCTGCTGGCCCCGGCCCGCGTGACGCTCCTGTGCGAACGACGGACCGTCGGTCCGGCCGGCGCTCAGGGGGGTGAAGACGGCGCGCCAGGCGAGAACGTCCTCATCCGTGACGGAGTGGAGGAGCGCCTTCCCGGGAAAACGACATTCTCAGTCAGCGCCGGCGACGTGATCAGCATCCGGTCGCCTGGCGGCGGCGGGTGGGGCGTCGCTCCCGAAGAGCCTTCTCAAAGCGAATCATGAGCGCTCAAATCCGTTTCTCCGCGATCTGCGACGACGCGCGTCCGACCCCTGAGGGGAAGATCGACCTGCACGGCGTCTACAGCGACCTGTCCGCGCCAGGCTTTCCGGCTCAGCAGGACCAGTTGGTCCTCGTGCTCGTGCTCGAATGGGACGCGAGCGACGAGGGCCGCTATCTCTTCAAGGCAGACCTGGAGGACGATGAGGGCAACATCTCTCTCACGGTCGAGGGCGAGACCCAGGTGCGTGCGCAAGCGCCTGGGCACCCGCCGTCGCGAAGTCAGCTCATCATGCCCATGGAAGGCGTCGTCTTCCCGCACGCCGGACAGTACACCTTTCGCGTCAAAGTGAAGGGACAGACGCTCCAGGGCCCCGGGATCTTCCTCATCGAGGATTCCGACGAGGCCGCGGAGGCGTGATCCTCCGTGGCGCGGAGGGATACGAGGTGCGCTCCGACATCGACTCGGAGGGCTTCGTGTGGTCCGCCGGCGCGGACTGGCTCGCCGCGACCCTCGCAGGGGGGAACACTCTGCACGGGTGGGCAGCCGGACATGACCACGTAGTGTCCTTCACCGGCCGCGGCACGGTCCACGCGGTTCCGGCCCCCACGCTCGGCCCCGACCGCCGGGACCACTGGGCGGTGCGTCACTACCGTAGGGGCGGCGCGGTGGCACGGTACCTGGACGACCGATATCTAGCCGCGGGGGGGGACAGCCGTCCGGTCCGCGAGCTGAAAGCGAGCGTGGAAGCCCGGAAACGGGGAGTTCCGACCCCGGCGGTCGTGGCCGGGGCCACGTACTCCGCCGGCATGTTCTATCGAGCCGACCTCGCGACCGAACTCATCCCGGACGCGGAAAGTCTCGCAGACCTCCTCTTCGGGAACAGCGATAGCCAGGTCGATGTCGAGAAGGCCCTCCACGTCGCGGGGAAGGTCGTCCGCAAGCTGGAGGACGCGCGTGTCCTGCATCCGGACGTCAACGCCGGCAACATCCTCCTTCGCATTCACCTCGGAGAGATTGAGGCGCACGTGATCGACCTGGATCGCTGCAACATCCTGCCACAGGCGGCTCCCGGCCCCCACCACTTCATGCGTGGGCGGCTCGAGCGCTCCCTGCGAAGGCTCGCTGATCGGCACGCCGTCGAGCTATCGGACGGGTGTTGGCGAGCGCTTCGTGACGGCTTCGGGGAGAGCTAGTGTCCGGGACGGGGCACTAATGACTTCTGCCTGGTCGGGACCGCCGCCTCGCGAGGTGTGCATGGTGATGCTCTCTGCGCTCGGCGACGCGGTACACGTGCTGCCGGTAGCGAACGCCCTCAAGCGAGCGTGGCCCGAGTGCCGCATCACGTGGGTGATCCAGCCTGTTCCGCACCAGCTCGTCGACGGCCATCCGGCGATCGATGACTTCGTGATCTTCCATCGCCGGCGCGGGCTCGGGGGGTTGAAGGCATTCCTGGACGTGCGGCGCGCCATGGCCGGGCGCCACTTCGATCTGCTCATCGGCTTGCAGGTCTACTTCAAGGCAGGCGTGATCACGGCAATGACCAGCGCGGACGTGAAGCTCGGCTTCGACCGCGCCCGCGCGCGGGACGCGCAGTGGCTCTTCACGAACCGGCGCATTCCCGCCAGAGGTCAACGTCACGTCCAGGATCAGTACTTGGAGTTCCTGGAGTACCTGGGCGTCGACCCCGAGCCGTTGGCGTGGGACATTCGTCTTTCCGAGGAGGAGCGCGCGGCGCAGACCGCTTTTTTCACCGAGCTCGACCGGCCGGCCTGCGCGGTGGTGCTGGGCACGAGCAAGCTCGAGAAGAACTGGAACGCCGAGGGTTATGCTCGCGTGCTGGAGCAGATCGAGAGCGAGCACGGTCTGCGGCCGGTCATCATCGGCGGGCCCTCACCCGTCGAGCGGCGCATCGCCGACGAGGTGATCGCATCGACCGGTGCGAGCGTCGTCGACGCACTCGGTGACGATGTCAGAAAGCTCGTGTGGATCCTCGAGGGGAGCGCGCTGCTCATCAGCCCAGATACCGGCCCGCTGCACATAAGTCGCGCACTCGAAACGCCAGTCGTGGGGCTGTACGGCTACACGAACCCGAAGCGGCTGGGACCGTATCGCGCCTTCGAGGATCTCATCGTGGACGGGTACGCCGAGTACCCTGGTGAGCAATACCCCGTCACGTCGACGTATCGCGAGGGCATGCAACGCATCACTGTGGATGCCGTGTTGGAGAAAGTGTCGCTCGCGATGGAGCGATACGTACGCGTGTAGTAGCTCTCGTGTAGCCCCTTTGGAGGACCTCGAATGTCGGCATCCGACGCCTGGACCCGCCTCGGGGCGGTCGCACCAGCCGATCTCACGAACGCGACGCTCGAGCTCCACTGGGCTGCCCAGTTCATCGCCGCGGCCGGCCAGAGCTTCGCGGAACCCCGCGAGGACGACAGCCACCGTGCCATGACGTGGGACGCGTCTCGACGAGAGTTCATGGGAGAGCCGTTCGCGGGTGCATACCCCTTCCGCGTGGGGCTACGGCCTGCGGACCTGACCCTCCTGTTGCTCGACCAAACCGACGAGCCGCTCGGCTCGCTTCCGCTCGCCGGGAAGACGCGAGAGGAGGGACATGAGTGGCTGCTGGCCCCACCACTTCGATATCGCGACGCTCGTCACGGTCGAACGGGGAGAGGACTCACATGCGTCGAAAACCATCGGCATCGGGATGGCGCCGATGGGCGGTGGCTACGAGAGCTGGTACTGGTACGTGACGCCGTGGCCGCATCCGAAGTTGGACACGTTGCCGACGCTGGACGGTCCGGGAGCGTGGCACACCGAGGGGTGGGTCGGTGCAGAGCGTAGAGCTACTCAGCCGAGCCACATCCGCTTCGTAGCGAGAAACGCGAACGCGGCGCCCGCCCCGAGCAGCGCTTCCCACTCATTGTTGCGCTTGTACTGGGCCAGGCGGAAGCCGCCGGCCACGTCGGACTGTTCCGGTCGATACGGCGTCAGCCTAGGTAGCAGCGCCGGCACGTTCTGCGCGTAGGATAAGAAGCGATCACCGAAGAGTTGGGTGAGCAGTTCGGTCTCTTGGGACATCGTGCGCCCGTACACGCCGACATAGAAAGCGAAGAAGAGCGCGGGCCAGATCCAGTGCCCACCCGCGAGCGTGACGCCGAGCCCGATGAGAAAGCTGCCGACGTACAGCGGATTCCGCATGTACGCGTACGGGCCCGAGGTCGTGAGGTCCTCGTCTTTGCGGATGGTTCCCGCGGCCCAGCCGCGGATGAACAAGCCACCGGCGGCGAGCGCAGCGCCGAGAATGAGCAGTCCGCGCGTGGGCTGCGCAAACCAGAGAAACGGGAGGACGAGCAGCCAGACCATCTTGGTCCGGACCCGTCTCATCCCCATCGGATCGCCATTGGCGTCGACGAGCTACCGCGGAGAAAGAGCGAGTCTCGAGCTAGCCCGCCCGTCACCGACCGACGGCTGCGTCTGCCTCGGCGCGGGCTTCCCTAGCCTCCGCAGCCTCCACCCTCGAGTCGGGGTGCAGGGGCACGCCCGGCCGATACTCCTTCAGGTACAGCTCCAGCGCGCCCGGGAAACCCTGGATATTGCTCTTCATGTAGACCATCAGCCGACGGTCGTCGTCGCTGAGCCAGATCTCTGCTTCGCCACCCTCGGAGAACATGCCGCTCGTCTGGATGATCGGCTGCACGACGATGCAGTCGAACTCGCCAGCGTCGACTTTTTTCCGTTCCTTGCGCAGGACCTTGATCACGAGCGGGTTACCGTCCTTCTTGAAGTAGCGCGACAGCGTGTAGGTCTTTCCTACCTCGAGCGGCATCTGGCGCAGGAAGTAGATAAGGGAGATGTCGTCGAGCGGGAGGGACGACCCGAGCGGACCGAACCTGTCCTTGTGCCCCTCTTCCTTGTCCTCGTTCTCCCAAATGCCCTCTTCGGGATAGAACTCGTAGTGACGGGTTGCGTGGTACGTCACCTGGTTCATCTCGCGCAGGAACCGCCAGCTCTGCAGCGTGCTCACGTCGAAGAACGTCGTGTAGATATCGTGCACTCTGAGGCCCAGTATGCCGGCGTCGATCTCCATCGTCGCGCGGTAGGTGCTGTTGCCGCGCACGCTGTCGAGCGCCTCGACCGTCATGTGGCCTTCGCCAACGTCGAACCAACCGATCTCGACCCGGTAGCGCATCTGCTCCCCGGGCCCGAACGGAACCGCGGCCGCGAGCTCGTTCGTCGGGTATAGGGCGGCGAGGCTGTCGAGAGTCGCCACGGGGTCCCGCGCATCCTCGTTGTCTTGTGAGAGCAACGACGGCGGAAGAACGAGCGCGGACAGCGCGAGGCCGCCGAGCACAGCCCACCTGCCGCGCAGCACGACGGCACTCATACCGTTTCCGTGCCGAGCGAAGACCACAGAGTCGCCCCGCGCAGGCGGGCCAGATCCATGAAGGTCTTCCAAGGCCTGAAGCGCGACTCGCGTAGCCGTAGGTCATAGCGGAGTCCGAGCGGCGACTCGGCGATGCGGCGTGCGTGGGGCGCGAGCCTGCCGAGCAGCTCGACGTTCGAGGCCCACCCCTCCGACTCCAAGAGCGGCTCCTCCACCGGGCGATCGCGCAGCGCCTTCTTGAGCACGATCACCCGGTAGGCGCGCAAGCCGCTCAGGGGGTCCGACACGGGCGCCCGCGCGACCACGCCACGCAGAAGCGCGCGCGCAAGCGCGCGAACCAGGCGGACCGCGCGCGGCAGAGGGCGATCACCCTCCTCGATCGCTCCCGCGACGATGTCGGCCCCGCCCTCGAGCACCCTTACGAGCCCCACGACGTCCTCGGGATCTTCCGTGAAGTCCCCCTGCAGCACGACAGCGCAATCACGTTTTGGGTAGGGCGCCTCCTTCACGACGTGACGGAGCAGCTTCTCCACCGAGGCGCTGTAGCCGATCTGCTCGTCGGACTTGAGGACCGTGAGCGGTACCGCCCGCCTGTAGCGTTCGAGCACCGCCTGGGTATCGTCCGTGGACGCATCGTCGTGCACGACGATCCGGTAGTCCCGATCGAACTCGCCGAGAACGCGACGCACCTTCCACAGAAGGACGCCGATGGTCGAGGCTTCGTTGTGCGCTGGGATGCAGACGTAGATCACGGGGCCGTCATCGCCGTGAGGGATCAACCTAGCCGTCGCCGGTGCACGGAGTCCCGAGTCACCGATCGACGGCTTATACCGGGAGGCACAAGCGCGGTTCCTGCGTTCCGAAGTTCCATCGCTCCTACAGCGGCTCCCCCTCCTTCAGCGGCTCCCCCTCAGGGCGCTTTTTCCAGCGCTTGTGCTGCCAAAAGTACTGCTCCGGAGCCTCCCCTATGGCCTGCTCCAGCGCCGCCGTGTGTACCGCGGTCAGCGCCTGCACGTCCGCATCGAGGCTGCCGGACGGCTGGAAGTCGATGCGGCGCAGCTCGACCGTGTACTCCTGCTTCCAACCCGGATCGCGAAGCGGGATGCCCAGAAACATAGGAGCACCGGTGCGGAGCGCGAAGACAGCCGGACCCCGCGCCGTCGACGCGAGCTTCCCGAAGAACGGCACGAAAATCCCGCCGCGATGGGCGTTCTGATCGGCCAGCATCGCCACGACGCGCCCCGCGCGCAGACTTCGCAGCACCCCTCGCGGCGCCTCGTCCACGTCGATGACGCCCATCCCGATCCGCTCGCGCGCCTCGATCAACGCGGCGCCGAACTCCGAATTGGCCATGCTCTTCGCGACCGCGTCCAGGGGAATACCCCTCGCGGTGAAGCCCGCCGCACAGAACTCCCAGTTCCCGAGGTGTCCGGTCATGAGCACCACGCCCTTCCCCTCCTCGACCGCCGCCTTGAACGCGTCGAAGCCGACCATGTTCGTGCGAGAGAGAATCTTGTCCCGATCCAGTCGCGTGAGCCGGAACGTGGCCATCCACTCGCGCGCGAGATGCACGTAGCTGGCGCGCGCCACGCGATTCCTCCAGCCGCGAGGTCGATCGGGGAACGCAAGCACGAGGTGCTCGTCGACCACCGTTCGCCGAATCCGCAGCACGCTGCCCGCCAGCCATCCCAAGAAGGTCGCAAGCGCAACGGCACCCCTTTCGGGCATCACGAAGAAGAGCGCGGTGACCAAACTGAAGGCTCCGTACTCCAAGCGATGCCGGACGGGTTTCGCGGTCACGTGCTGCCGGCCAGGGCCCCCGCGTCGAACTGGAGGTCGTACAGGCGGCGGTACAGCCCGGCCCGGGCGAGGAGAGTCGCGTGGTCTCCCCGCTCGACAATGCGTCCGCCGTCCATCACCAGAATCTGGTCCGCGCGCTGCACCGTCGAGAGCCTGTGCGCGATCACGAAAACCGTGCGGCCTTCCATGAGCCGCTCGATCGCGTCCTGAATGAGGCGTTCCGACTCGGTATCCAACGAGCTGGTCGCCTCGTCGAAGACGAGGATCGGTGGGTCGCGCAGCAGGGCCCGGGCGATCGCTATGCGCTGTCGCTGGCCGCCCGAGACCTCCACGCCGCGTTCGCCCACGAGGGTATCGTATGCGTCCGGCATCTCGGCGATGAACTCGTGCGCGTGGGCCGCGATCGCCGCGGCCTCGATTTCCGCTTGTGACGCCTCCGGGCGCCCGTAGGCGATGTTCGCCCGCACGGAGTCGTGGAAGAGAACCGTTTCCTGGGACACCACGCCCATGAGCGCTCGCAGGTCCGCCAAGCGCACGTCGCGGACGTCGACCCCGTCGATCGTGATACGACCCGAGCCGACCTCGAAGAAGCGGCCGAGCAAGTCGACGAGCGTCGTCTTGCCGGCTCCACTGGGTCCGACGAGCGCGACTACATCGCCGCGCTCGACGCTCAAGGACACATCGCGGAGAACGGGCTCACCTTCACGGTAGGAGAACGAAACGTCCTCGAACGCGATCACGGATTCGAACGTTTCCAGCCTCTGGGCACCGGGCGCGTCCTTGATCTCGACCGGTGCGTCGAGGAACTCGAACACCCGCTCCGCCGCCACGAGACCCGGCTGGGCGGTCGCCGGGAACTTGGCCACGTTCTTCACGGGCGAATACAGTTTCATCGAAAGTCCGAGAAATCCGACGAACATCGCCCCCGTGAGCTCCCCCGCCACGACGAGCCGAGCACCGAACCAGAGCAGGATCACCGTGCCGGACGCGGCCAGCATTTCTGTCATCGGCGCGGCGAGCGCACGCGCGAATTCGGCTCGCAGAAAGTGCCTGAAGTAGTCCCCGGTCAGACCCCGGAAGCGCTCCTTCTCGCGCTGCTCGGCGGACGAAGACTTCACGAGCCGAATGCCGGTGAGCGTCTCCTGCACATGCGCGGCGATCTCCCCGCCCAGATGCAATACGCGCCGATCCCGCCGCCTCAGCACGTTCACCAACGGACCCCAGATGATCATCGCCCCGGGAATCACGACGAACGCCGCGAGCGTAAGTCGCCACGAGATCAAGACCATCAAGACGACCGCCACCGCAAACTCGAAGACCGCCGATAGGAGCTTGGAAAATTCGGCGGTCACGAGCGTTCGCATCTGCTCGACCTCGGTCGTGAGGCGGCTCACGATCTGACCCATGCGCACGCGACTGAAGAAGGTCAGGTCGAGCTCGACGAGATGGTCGTACACCTCGTTGCGCAGATCTCGGTTGACCCCCTGCTCCGCGCGCGCGACCAGATAGGTGCGCGTGAAGTGGAAGAAGTTCTTCACCGCGAAGACGAGCAGGATCAGAATGATGATGCGTCCGATCGCCGCGAGCGGATCTCCCGAGAGGTCGACCCACCGGTAGACGGTGCCGTCGAGCAACCTCTCCATTGCCGACTCGCTCGCGGAGCGCGGACCGCCTCCGCTCACGAAGAGCGCTTCGATGAAGGGGATGAGCAGGACGTAGACCGATGCGTCGAGTACCGCGAAGACGGCGGTCGCGACGATCGCCATGAATAGGACGCCCGAGTGCGGTCTCAGATACGAGAGAACGCGACGGTACGGGGAAGCCGCAAGCGACGCGCGCGCTTCGGCGTTCATTGCCTCGGAGTGAGACTCACGACCGGGACGATCATTTCCTCCGGGCTGATGCCGCCGTGGAGAAACGAGTTTCGGTAGCGCGCCTGGTACTCCCGAAGCTTCGTCGGATAGACGAAGAAGTAGTCCTCGAGAGCGATGAGGTAGGTCATGCCGAGGCGGCCCGCCGGCAGTCGCAGATGTTTCTCGTTCCTGGTCGCGTACGCGGTCGTCGACACCTCGGCACGCAGATCCTGTCCGAACTTGTAGCGGAGATTCTTCGTCGCATCGCGCCTCGCGAAAACCGTGCTCGGGTGCTGGCAGAGAATCGAGCCATGATCAGTCGTCATGATCACGTTGTGGCCCTGAAGCGCGGCCTCCTTGAGCACCGTAAACGCCGTGGAACGCTCGAACCACGCTCGAGTCAGGTCCCTCAACGCCGCCTCGTCGCGGGCGACCTCCATGAGGATCGGGGACTCCGACCGACCGTGGGTCATGAGGTCCACGAAGTTGAAGACGAGCGCGATGACGATGCCCGGTGTCTTGAGCGCCGAATTGACCCGAGCGCGGACCTGATCACCCTGCCGGTCCGAGAAGATCTTCTCGTAGTGAACCGGTACGTCCCGCCCCGTGAGCCGCTTGAGCTGCTCGACAAGTAGCTGGTCCTCGAATGCGTTCAAGCTGCCCTCGTCATCCGAGGCGTCCCACCATTCCGGACGCTTCTTGGCGATTTCGTCCGGATACTGTCCGCTGAAGATCGCGTTTCGAGCGTAGGGAGTCGCAGTCGGCAGAATCGAATAGTGGTACGTCTCGTCCATGTCGAAATACTGCGCGAGCAGCGGCGAGATCACCCTCCACTGATCGAGCCGCATGCAGTCGAGCACCACGAAGTACACGGGGTCCGAACCGAGCCGCGGGACCAGAAACTCCCGAACCAGGTCGACCGACAGACGCGGCCGGTCCTCCGCGTCCTCCATCCATCGCGCGTAGTTGCGGATGACCCACACGCCGAAGTCGCGCCTCAGGTCGTCCATGATCGAACGGACCGTATCGAGCAGCCCGGTCTCGCCCGCCCGCTCCAACCGGATGTGCCAGTCCACCAACTCGGTAAAGACCTTCACGAAGTCCTCGGGCGTCTCGGCTTCCTGCTGGAGCAAAGCGAGGCGGCCGAAGCGAGCCGCGAAGTCCTGAGCTGCCTGCTGCTGCCGGATCGACGAGCCTTCGAGAATGCGCGTCACCACCGCCAGCACCTGTCGCGGGCTCGTCGGCTTCACGAGGTAGTCGTCCACACGCCTCCCGATCGCCTCGGTCATCGTGTGGTCCTCTTCGGACTTCGTGACCATCACGACGCGCTGGTGGGGATTGTGACGCCTCATGATCTCCAGCACTTCGAGCCCCCGACGGCCGGGCATCTGCTCGTCGAGCAGAACCAGGTCATAGGAGTTGTCACGCAGTAGCTCGAGCGCGTCGTCCCCGTTTGCGATGGCGTCGACGTGGTAGCCACGCGCCTGCAGGAAGAGCAGGTGCGGCTTGAGAAGGTCGATCTCGTCGTCGACCCAAAGGATGCGTTTCCCGGGCCGTGGGTTCTGGCTGATCATGGGGAGAAGCTACACTTCCCCCGGGGCGAATACGACGCCGAGCCGCCGCCTCAGCTCCTCGCGCACCACGCGGAACGCCTGGAGCTTCACCCCCTCTGCGCCCACCGCGTCCGCGGGGTCCGGCAATCCCCAATGCGCTCGCCACGCGTCCTCGAGCCAGAGGGGGCACACTTCCTCGGCACACAGCGTGATGACCGCGTCCACCGGCCGCTCCACATGCTCGAGGCCGCCCGAGGTGTCGTGTGACATGT